>JAJTXU010000057.1 GCA_021462845.1 Anaerolineales bacterium | reverse complement strand
TTGATCATCGTAATTCCTGGGATAATATTCGCGCGCATCAAGAAGAATTTTAGTGCCTGCGCCCTTGATATCCCAAACAAACGGCAACAAAGAAAGATCGTGCGAAATGATAAGATCAAATCGCCTATTTTTCATCACAGTTCGCAGTTCTTTTGTTCCTTCCAACTCAAATAATATGCGCTTAGCAGGGGTTTGCAGTAACAACTTGGCAAAGGATTTTATGATTCTCAAAACATCAAAAGTTGTCGGAAAACGTGTTGCCAAGACCAATTTCCATTGCTTGCTTTCCTGCTTCTCCGATACGCCTTTCTTTTCCGCCAGGGCACTAGAGAAACCAACAGATTCAATCCCATCTATTTGGATCTGATTTTGACCTATTACTGTGACGTTGTGTTCATCTTTCAACCAGCGAATCATTCGATTTGGTCGCGGATCCCTTTGTGGATCTGCGGCACATACGATTAGAATATTTTTTTTCGTCATCTTTATCCTATATTCTCGCTTGGGATCAATTAGGCACCACTTTTTGATGAGTCGACTCGAAGAAGCCGACTCGCAATTTTCTTTGCGTGTTTTTTGAGAATGCGAGGGATCGCATACAACTGAATCGCAGAAATACGGAGTGGGTTACGTTCATCGCGAGCATAAGAGGGATAATCAACGATAGTTTTCATTGGCAACTGCATGATCACCTCGAATTCACCGGGAGTGAGCCCGAGTTTTTTGACAACATACTCTAAATCCTCCTCCTGTAATGTTGGCGCGTAGGTGGGTTTTTTCAACTCATCTAAAGCCTGTTCTCTCGAAATTTCACCAGAACAGATCAAGCTGGAAAGATGTCCTTTGCGCTTATCATAACCAAATTTCACGGGTAGGATGTATCCTTGAAAAAACCTTGTATAAATCGACTCGTAATGCTTACCGCCGTAGTATTGCCATCCAAGTTGATTTTGCAGAATATTCATAGCATCTTTCTTAACATAGTCCACATAGTTCAATATATCGAACCATACTTGTTTACGTAAAAACATTTCTTCTTCCCGGGGGGTTCTATGAGGATAAGTAACCAGCGGAACTCTACCAAAGATCTTATGGACATTTTTGATATATTTCCAGTCAAAATGTCCCCTGGACCATGCCGCGGCAACGTGAGTTTCAGTTCGATAGTTGCGTCCGGAAATCACATATTTAATATCCATTTCATCAGCCATCTTGAACATCAAAGAGACGATGGCATGGTCACTCGGTATTTCTGAATCAGGCGTGGATGCTCTAAGAAATGCTACTTGAAGGTCTTTAAACTCCTCCCAATCTATTACGTGGGTATATAGATCGATCCCAAGGTGGTTCAATGCTTTATGAATATTACTAACTGCCAGTTCCGAATCCCAACCGTTATCCAAGTGCACAGCAAGAGGTCGCAAACCCGCTTCTTTCACCTTATACGCGACGAACGTACTGTCCACGCCCCCGCTGATGCCAATGAGACAGTCATACTTCTTTCCTTTGCCTGCCTCTTTAATCTCCTCGATGATTTGGGCCAACTTTCGTTGCCCATCTTCGCCCGTATGCACGTATTGGGCTATTAATCTGTCATAATCATGACAATGGTTACAAACCCCCTGTTCATCGAACCGAATATCCGGGTCGGAGGTATCCATAACGCAACGGCTGCATATTTGATAAGGACGATCCATTGCTTACTCCTTGTAAACTGATTTTCAATATTGCAAAAGTATATAACCAAAATTCTTAGATCAGAGTTCTACTTGCTGTTGCTCTTTCCCTAAACAATCTCATCAAGTGCATTGCTTGTAGGTAGAGCCAGCCTCGTTGAATTACATGATAATTATGGATATGAAAAGCGCCGCCAACATCTTGTTGGATTTGTCTTCCATGCCAGATGGATGAATTTATAAACTGTTCGCTGGACAGCCAATCCATAATGAACGATTCAGCATGATTGGCAAGCCACGCTCCGGCAGGGTTGACAAAGCCTCCTTTATTCCGGCGAATGCGAATGGATTCCGGCAAAACGCCGCGCATGGCATCACGCAATATTCGCTTTGTGAAACCATGACCCATCTTGGAATCTGAAGGGAGGGAAAACGAATATGTCACAAGCCTCCAATCCAAAAAGGGGGCGCGTACTTCCACGCCATGCGCCATAGACAGCCGATCGAAGTCCCTCAAGTTTGTGGGCAAATCGATATAATGAAAGCTCAAGTAAAGCTTCTCAAAAAATTGGCTACGTTTGCGTAATCTGAATCGATCTGCCTCCAGAGGCTTTGGAGAAAAAGGAACAGGGTAATAATTCAACCATGGGTTAGATGAATTCAAAGTGGACTTATTACCGCGCATTTTCCATCGCAAGGCTTCTATTTTTTCTGTTAGCAAAGATGAAAATGTTGGAACATTATAATCTGCCTCATGTGGGAAAAGATCAAGAGAAAGTAATGTTTGCTTCAGGTCGCTATATCTCCAAAGGTGCGGAAAAGGCTTCAGGGCATCTCTGAGAGCCGCTTGGACGTGATAATAATATCCTCCTAGCAACTCATCCCCGCCATGCCCGTCAATCGAAACGATTACATTGTTTTCACGCTGTGCTTTATACACCTGCCATGGACCAACGTGAATATCGGAAAGCTCTTCAAATTGGAAAAGGATATCATCGTAATGTCGCAACATCAGGGCGGGTTCGATCTCGGAATAAACTGCCTGCACGCCTGTATGAGCAATAACCTCCTCAGCATATTTCCGCTCATCTTCTGGGGTACCGGGATAGGTTGCTGTAAAGGCGCGCTGCCAATCCACCGCTGACCGCTCCAAATTCCCAGACGAATGATGAATGTGCCACATAGCAGAAAGAACCGAACTCGAATCCAGCCCTCCACTGAGTGCGGTGCCGATTGCAACATCGCTTCGCATGCGAATACGGCAGGCATCGAGAAACAATTCTCTAAACCGCTCCGCTTGATCGTCGTACTTACGAGGAACTTCCGTCAAATGATCCAGTGTATTCCACCAACGCTTCGTTACTAAACTTCCATCCGCCCGCACAGTGAGACAATGCCCCCCGTGTAAGCGATGAAGTCGTTTTAACAAACAGCGTTCCATTCCTTCGACTAGGTAATAGTGCGTTAGCGCCGTGGCAATCATTTCCTCATCAAATTCAACGGGGAACCAATCCAGGGTAAGAAATGCCTTCATTTCAGAGGCAAAGGCAAAACGCTCGCCGTTATAAAAATAATGCATCGGCTTCACGCCAAACCGATCACGGGAAACGAACAACTGCTTTTTCCGACAATCCCAAATTGCCATTGCCCACATACCATTGAATCGCAGGAGGCAATCTTCGCCCCAGCGATCATATGCCGCCAGGATCACCTCCGTATCAGAATCGGTTGTGAATTGATAACCCATCGCTAGTAAATCCGCTCGAAGTTCGAGAAAATTATAAATCTCTCCGTTGTATACGATCCAGTAGCGCCCGTCAGCATACGACATCGGCTGCCTTCCTAACTCGGATGTATCGATGATCGCTAGTCTACGTTGCCCCAAAGCAAGGGGCACCTGCGTATCCACATACACGCCTCTCCCGTCGGGTCCGCGATGAGCTAACGAGTCGGTAAACATGTCGAACATGCGAGGTTCCACCAGTTCGCCGTTAAGATTCCAAAGCCCAGTAATGCCGCACATTACGCGCCTCTCAATGGTAATGTCAAATCTTCAATGCTATCTATTTCCACCCATCCCCCGGCAACTGGTACTGCCTGCAGTCGAAAACCATGATCAATCAGAGTTTGTAGAAAACTGGTCATATACATATTTTTGAAATCCTTTCCATCGTAATGACGCGAACGATCCATTTGATGATAAAAGGACTTTACTTGTTCGATAGCTGTCGCGCCAATCTTGATCAATCCCATATATTGTCCTTCGATTTCATTATAAGATTTAGGCTTCTTGCCAAGTTCCGTGATAAACCCATCTGCGTCCATCTTCAACGTTTCAGCATCCTCCAATGGATTCTTCATACGCATTTCCCAAAGTTCGCGCCAGCGCATGTTAATAGGGAGCGCGAAAGGTTCGGGAGAATCCAGCAAAGACTTGATAACATTCTTATCATAGACGATATCTCCATAGGAGATCATGATATCTCCAATCATTTCTAACTCGGCACAAAATAGAGAATGAACCATATTTGACGATTCATACTCGGGATTTAGTACAAACCGTGTACTCAAATATTCGAGGCTATGTGCTTGAAAACCTCTCACAACAACAATATCCTGCAAGCCACATTCATGTAGCACATCCAGTTGGTGCTCAAGGATTGGCTTACCATGAAACGGAACCAAGCATTTTGGGCGGTCGTTCGTCACAGGACGAAGGCGTATGCCCTGGCCGGCGGCGAGAATAATGACTCTCATACTTTACCTTTGAACACGGATTGGAAGAATTCGATATCAAACGGGTCAAACTGCTCATTACGTTCAGGATGCCACATTACACCAAAGATAGGATACCGCTTATGCGCCACTGCTTCGATGCTCCCATCCATCGCGGCTGACAAGACAGCGAGATCAGGATGGATCTGACGGAAACCAAAGTTATGATAACTGTTGACGCGCTCGCGAGCATCCTTGCCCTGTACAGGATGGGATACACCGGCGTGACCAGCCAACCGCTCCAATGCGCCGCCAAAGTAGTTGTGGATCACTTGCAAACCCCGGCAAACTCCAATGATCGGCAAGCGTTTCTCGAGCGAGTACGAGATAATACTATCTTCAAGCGCATCTCGTTCGGGAGCCTGACCTCCATATACCGCCAAGTCATTACCACCTGTAAGGATGATCCCATCTAGCCCAAAATCCTGAGTGAATTGAGAAATGTCACCAAGACGGTTAGGAATTGGCACCGGGCGGGCAGAAAACGCAACAAGAAAATCGGTCCAAGATTGAGCAAGCACATCCCAACGCTCATGATACTGATTCTCGAAAACACGCTGGGTCATTCCAATATTCAACATCAGATTTGTACCCACTGATCCCCGGTTTGATGATTCGCCAGTAATTTCAATGCATTGTGAGACATCTCTGCGCATTGTGCGGGATGGAAAAGAAGATAATCGCGCGTGCGTAGAATTTTTTCCTTCCATGCATTCGTTGTAGAAAGGAGCTCGTTAACCGCAAAAGGCAGATCATTCACCTTGTCAACAATCATCCCAATCTCTGACCGGGCAGTCATTTCAACGCCTGGTTCATCGAGATATTGACTCCAATTATGATTGAACACCTTCATGGGACCGTTAATGAAAATAACGGGTCTCAGAAGTGCCAGGGCATATTCGAATGCAATGCCAGACCAGTCGGAAATCAGCAAATCAGCGCGGCGTAGTACTACAGACGAATCGGCTGACAAATCCAGTGAAAAGCGCGGATGATTTCCAAATCGTAGGCGGATGGCATCCAACGTTTTGGCATCTTCAGTCACACTCATCACATGAGGGCGAAGAACGACTTCGTAGAAATCCAGTAGAGAGGCAACGATCTCCTCGCCTCGGAGAACCAACACATTATTCTCTCCCCAAGATGGAGCAAACAGAATCACGGGCAAAGCATGTTCCTCCAGTGAAGCACCTGACATTAAACGATCTACAACCTCATACCCGGCAGGAATCAACACACATTTCTTATCTCCCCGTTTCAGCAATATTTGAGTCAATTCACGGAGATGGTGAGGTCCCGCACAGAATATGTAATCAAAATAATCAAACGAGCCTTCAGGATAAATCACATGCATGCTGGCAAGAGAATGCGGAATGTGAATCAACTTCGCCATGGGATGCACAGGCGCTTTACCTGTATCAAGAGTAAGAACAAAATCTACGCTTAAATGAGGAATTAACCTTGTAGGAATTACCATCGCAGAAGCAGGAAGATCAATGAGACTCATCTCAAAATCACATGCAATGAGAACAACAAATCCCTTGTCGTCAATTAAGCGTTGAACAAGATCCTTTACAAAGTTATAATGGAGCGGTGTAGCGCTGAGTTTAACAATCACGCGTACCTTGCCGAAAATCCTGGTAAGCCTCAAAAGAACACCCATTCTCAATAATTTTTGATAAAAGGATATCAAGATAAGTTTATTTTTGACGCCAGTGATAAGCTTTGCCATATATTTCATTAGCGCGCCTCCACAAAAAACTTATCAACCGCTTTATCTCTTATTTTTTTGTGTGGGTGAAAATACAACTTCCCCGTTGCCAGGTCTTGTGATTGCGGTGCCCACTGTTCTGGGTCAGGCTGTTGTCTTAGTAGTTCGCGTAATACATCAGCGCGATATGATGCTCCGAGAAAATCCTCGAGCGCAAGATAACGAGCATCGGCATACTGCGGAGTTGTAAAATAACCGGATATGGGGACTTCCGGCACCGGATACTCTTTGGTCAGAATTACATCACCTGTGTCAATACCTTCGTTCATGAAGAAACCACTCATCCCCACTCTTTTATGCACAAGGGCAGACCAGAGCATGCCGGCAGAGCCTCTAACAAATGGCACAATTCCTGGATGAATATGGAGAAACCTGACATGGGTACTCAATACCGGCTTCCGGAGTATTCCTCCTTCCACATATAGCGCCACAGATTGAGACGCCTTCGATATTAAAGAGATAAATTCAGGATCATTTAGGGATGTATAACGGTATTTTTCATAAACGAGATTGTGTCTGCAAAGAATCTCCTCGGTTGAGGTAAAAAAATCAACTACCGGTAATCCACTCTGGTTCGCAAAATCAGCAACCTGCTTATATATCTGATGTCCATCAAGTCTAGGAATACTAATCGTTGTCCCATTCATTCCAAGCAGGCGTCGAATTTTTTTAACGGGCGAGATGTTCTTGAATTGGCGATGGATGGTTTTGATAAAAGTCTTACTTGGGTAATCTGCGGATTTTGGTTGCTGATGTTGGACAAATTCGGTAAAGATGATGCGCTCAGGAATCAAATCCAACTCCAGCATAGCCGCCAGATAGGCTTTCGCTACATTATGAGAAGAAGCAAGAAAAATAAAATTTTTGATTTTCATAGAACTGCAATAACTTGATCCACACGTGAACAGATGAAGGTAGAAGTGGAATCTATTTTCAGAATTGCATTCAGAAAGCGAATATCCTGGGTTAGACGGTATGCTTGAAACAGCAACGCCGATAAAACGGCATACTCCTCTTTCGATAGGGCTTGTTTTGAAGTCGCCGTGAATGATTTCACGTCATATTCACAATAGATATTTCGAGTAATTTCGAATTTCCTGAGCAGTTTTTCAACAAAAACCATGTACGGACCCAACGAGTCCTGTTCAGCCGCTTCCGCCAGTGCCAAACCTTCAAAGCACTTCCGAATCACTTCGAGAGTAGAGATCCTTTCTAACTCAATTGTGAATTTCTTCCAACGCTCTACAAACTTTGAGTGGTCATCCGGAGATAAGACGATTCGTCTCTCTTCGAGTGCCTGGATGATATCCTCAGCTGTTTGCCCGGCATCAGCAAGAGATTTTGTTTCAAAAAGAACTTGTGTTCCCAATAACATATATTTGCTTTGCCTCACAATTCAGGTCGATCATGTCGCCAGTCTGCCATCGTTGCACTAAGGACTCGCCGCAACCGATCGCGGCAGGCAAGCCGAACTCTGCGGTTCGAATCGCCATATGCGAGTTGGCGCCGCCGTAGGTTGTTAGAAGTCCCGCGATCTTGTGACCAAATATCCAGTCGAAGCCCGGGTCCGCATTCTCGATGTGGACAATCCTTCCATCAAAGTTCTCCCCTGTATAACTGTCGTTCATTCGCAACAAGCGGGCTGTGACGCGTTTCTGGGTGATGAAATTCGGGCTGGCTGACTCAAGATAAAAACATTCCACATCCTCGGGGGAACCGATCAGGTGAGGAAGCCGAAGGGCCTTGGTGACGTGATACCGAGCGCGGTTCCTTTCGACGATGTCTACCAGTTCATTCCTCAGCATACCGGAGCCGGTATTTGTGGCAAGGCGTAAAAAGTCGTGAATCGGAACATACGATAGATCGTCTCTCGTCAGATCTAATTGTTGACCCAAATTTTCGATCCGCTTGAGCGCGTCGCTCAGTTCCCTGGTGAATTCGAATTTAGAGTATTCACGACCTTGAATGGAACGGGTGATAAACTCGATCAACTGGCTGGCGTCGATTCCCAACTCATATTGTTGGAGCAATTTGTTGATATCGCGCGTCTGGCTGACAGAAAAAGAAAAAGGATGTGGTTCGTCAACCTGCGAGGCGCCCTCCAGTTGCGACTCGAAGGAAAAATAACCGGTTGGGTTTTCGTCGTATCGTTGTGAAAGAATATCATACGTGCCCGGGCGTAAGTGTCCGTATTTATCAAGAAACTGTTGCAACGAATTCGCGCCGAATTTCAGCGACTTTAAGTCGGAGGCTAATTCTCCAGCCACCGTGCGGATGCTCGCCAGGAAATTATCGTACTCTTCCCGGCCAATGACCTCTAATCGCAACAAAGAGCGTAATAACTCGGTGGCAACGAAAGCCGAGCGCGCCAAATGAGCGAACGGCAGGGTTCCAAAACGGCGGCAATCTGCCAGCATCTGTCGCATCAGCCTAAGCCCGGCAGTAAGCGATAACGTCTCGCCGCCCGGACGATGGGATCTTCTTCTTTTCAACGTTTCCACCCCGCCATAGTGATTCTCAAAAAACGTCGGCGCTTGCATCAAGGCGTTGCGGGTCAGACGCAACAAACTGTTCTTCAAGGATTCCACATCCGTAGCTCGAAATCCCGCATCGAATAGCCGCTTGGAACGCGAATCGAAATCGAAGGAAAAACACGTAAAGGCGATCTCAAACTCCACTTTATCGTGCAAGTGAGGCAGTTGAATGAGACGGTCTATGTAATGATCAACGAGACCGGTAGCGAGATCGTCAGGCACGTCTGCTGGAATGAATGAATTGAAACTGGCGCGCGCATCCACATATCCCTGCCCGCCCAAACCCACGATCAATGGCGTAGGAAATGTATTTCGGTATCCATACTCTGCGCGTTGCATACCCCATATTTCATCCACGATCAGATATTGATACATGGTGAGCGCCAACGGCCTGGGCGCCCTGCCGATGATCTCTGCGGGATTCCAATCGGGCATCACACCCAACACCGAACGACGACCTTGCAAAAGATTCGAACGGGCAGTGAGGGTTGCCACGCTCTCTTTCACCGCATCGATCTCCCTCTCGATATCCTCATCTAAAAAGTGCTGAAGTTTGCGATTCGCAACTAGCGGACGAACCTGGAGGATACAAATTTGATCGTTGCTCAATACGGCAAATTCAATATCCAACGAGTCATACCCAACAACTTGTTCGATCTCTCGAAATGCAAAGAGTAGCCGGTCGATCCGTTCGTCGCCGGCGCTGTGGTCGAGCGTTCGCGATGCGATCAATGTGGACGATGCTTCCGACTTCCCAGATGTCACTCCATCGGTATTTCCTGTCGATTCATAACTCAGGATGTAGTAAGGCGCGGCAGTCTCAGGGTCGCGTGTGAACGCCACCCCAGCCAGCGCGACATCTTGCAGGAAGGGCTGTATCAGGCATTGATGCCCAGCATCCTCATCGTCATACGATGCAAACACGTTTTCGATCGATTCTCGCACTCGAACCGCATCCTCGGCGCTGACATCGAGAAAACTTACGTATCGTCCCGCGTTGGAGGCGTGCCAGCTATCTTCGTTTTTTGCGCTACTGCGGATGGCAAGTTTTTGAGCGGAGAATTTTTTCTGGATGCGCAACAAACATTCATCTTGTTGAGTTCGCCAGTCACCCAATGAGATCCCGAGTTGATCAAGAATCATCGAATGGGTCAACATGCCCTGCAAGCGTTCCAACGTTTCGGCTTTTGTGCCGAATATAAATTGAGCGATATCCTGCGGCGCGTCGAGCTCAGCCCAACGATCTCGGATCATAACACTCGAAATTTTTTCACCGCGCGCGATCATTTCCTGCAATAGATCGGTGATACCTGCCCGCTCGAACGATTCCGCTTCGTGGAAGCGCGTATCGGTTGGGCAATTCGACTGCTCCAACAGCATCGAGCGTAGACGGTCGGTGACTTTGCCGCGCACCTTGATCAGCCCGGTGAACTGTCCGGTGACCGCGTTCTCATCCGCAATACGACGCCCTGCGCGAATGACGATCCCATTCGCGCTGATTATTTTCTCTGCTTCATGCGATAACAATGCCCCGCGACCGTCGTATCGGGAAGCCCATGTTTCATCTTGAAGGATAGCAAAATCTGATGGAAATTCGACCAGCCCGCGTACCGCTTCTTTAGACAACAACACGTCCGAATAGCTGATCAAAACATCCCCTTCGAGCCATGTCGCCGCTTCTTTCAACGAATAGGCTGGACCAGTATCGCGCCAGGCAGGGTTATACACATACTGAAGCGCTGGATACTGCTTGATCACCTGCTCAACATGATATCCTGCAATGAATACAATAGAATCCACGCCAGTCACGCGGAACGCTTCGATCAGATAATCCAGAACATGACGTCCGCTTGTGACTTCGTGAATTGCAGTCGGATGGCCCCGATCGGGTATCCCGGAGGGGAACCCTGCCCCGGCTCCAAGAATGATCGCCTTCATCTTTCTTCACCTACACACGAGATCATGCTACCTGATCTTTCTTTCGCATAATGTACAATTCGCGTCGCCTGTTATACAGAATTTTGCTTCCCTGCCAGTCGTATAACGTATGCTGTCTCCGCATCTGGTTGTCGAACTCGGGATTATCAATATCTGCGGTGTGTGATTCAAACACCAACACACCGCCCGGCGCGAGCAAGGAATGAATTTGCTTCAGATACTCGTCAAAATCCGGTCGCAATTGCTCGTCATCGGTCCAATGGGACGCAAAAGAAAAAATTACATTGTATTTACCAACCGGTCGAAAGTCTTGAAATCTCTCGGCGTACAAATTGACCTTGTCGGTTAACCCAAGGAATTCGGCAACATGCTTACCGATGTTAATCATATGAGGATTGATATCAATACCATCGCCAGTGCATCCGGTTCGATATGCCGTATGTATCAGCATGAAACCGCAGTTACAACCAATATCAAGGATACGGTCCCCGGCATGGATAAGATCCGCAAGCCCGTAATCCACGAAGCGGGTTTCAGTAGAGCGCGAACCAAATATCCCTATGGAGTGGAATGCTTGATACAAATAACCTTGTTCATAAATAAAGTGAGGGTAGTTTCGGCGCTGACGAATCAATTCATCATTGACAGCACGATGCATTCTTAAGAGATCGGAATAATACTTTTCTCCAGCCAACTCGGGATAAAGATCAAGGATTAGATTCCGCCCCCAACTTTGCAACACAACACCTAATCGATTCATAGTGTTGCCTAACCACAATCGCATTGACGGACTTCTGAGTTTTGACCAGAGACGAAGCGAAGGAAGATTCAGACGAATCCTCCGCATTAGGCGCTTAAATAGACCCATATTAACCATTCGACAAACGCGTCGGATCATAAACCATAATCATATTTGAACGCCTACGATCCCGAGCACGGAAGGGGTATTTACTTTTAAAAGGAAGCACTTGTAGACCTTTAATCTCATACCAGAGGCGCAGAAAGGTTAACTTGCGATCAACATCATGATCTACAACATAAGGATCCGAATCGATCTCATCTTCCCTTGCAACAAGATGCAATCCATGACTACTACAAAATTGTATTAGCGTTTCCGGCTGATATAGAGCCAGATAACTGTAATCATCATTCTGAGTTCGCAACAGAACACCTAGAGTTGGTATCACACAGTATTGGAATACCACTACAGCCCCAGGCTTTAGTAATTTCTCTAGATCAGTCAGAAAACGTTCCATATCCACGCAAAACATTATGGCAGCCCGGAGAAGCACAATATCAAATTTTCCATTCACCACTTTGTCTAGGCTGTCAGCTTGAAAATCAAACTTGTAGGTTTCAACCTGAAGGTGATTGCGGGCGTATTCAATTGCCTGATCATTCACCTCCGTGAGGGTCACTTCAGCACCGAGTTTTTTCAACTCGGCTGCCACATGCCCGTTGCCTCCACTAACATCCAGAATTCGCTTGCCTTTGAGGTCAATCTTGTGGCGGTTAAAAATTTCGTTGATGACCTTTCGACTCTCATCCAACGACCATTGAACATGGCTTGGAGACGTGAAATAATCATAGATTGAATAGGAATTGTTTTTCTGGCTTTTATAAGCCTGTATCAAGCGGGTAACCACGCTTAATTTCTTTTTGATACTATAGGCGTTGCCAGTCTCCTGGCAGACAATCCAGTAATGTTTGTAAGTATCCAGTTTCACTGTATGTTCATCGCGAACAAATGAATATTTCAAAGGGTTTCCTGCAGTATTGTTCATATGATTCACTCCTCTTAATTATTACGCGGGCTCGACCTGCCGACAGGTAATGTCAAACTTTACAATGAATTTTTCAGGCTGAGGCGATAACACTCTACCGATTTCGTGGAAATCACCCGGCTCGACGCGCATGGAAAATGCATTCTCGACAAAATCATAGGCTTCATTACCACCAGGGCGTCCAAAATATAAATTACAATAATATGTACCTGGCATCAAGTGAATGCGCTCAAGCACAAACGACAAAACACTGGTTCCTTTTGCTCTTACCAAAATACCCTTATCCTCCGAACGAACGGATAATAAATGAAAGCCGCTTGCATCATTAATAACAAGAACAGCATTTCCCTCTACAGATTCAGATTTAGGTGTACTTAAGAGAACGTTTACTGAAGCACTGCGGTCCCCAACTCTAAAGTAATCAACAATAGATTTTTCACCATCTTCTAACCAAGCTTGCTGAAATCGCACCACCCCGTTTCCGTATCGATCTGTTCGTTCACCTAAATTTGTCGCTGTTACTTTGTCACGGATCTGTTGCATGTATTGATCCACTATTTCGGGTGTTTTACCCAGCCCTGCCACACATCCATCATGCAGCCATAGTACTCTCGAACAGAGATTCTCAACAAAAGCCATCTGGTGGCTGACAAAAATAACGGTCCGGCCTGAATGAGTCACATCGTCCATCTTGCCAAGACACTTTTTCTGAAACGCAGCATCTCCAACAGCCAAAACTTCATCAATTAGAAGAATCTCCGGCTCCAGGTGCGCCGCCACCGCAAACGCCAAACGCACATACATACCGCTGGAATAACGTTTGACAGGCGTATCAATAAATTTTTCGACCCCTGAAAAGTCCACGATCTCATCGAATTTTCTGTCAACTTCAGCGCGATTCATGCCCATGATCGCCCCGTTCAGATAAATATTCTCACGGCCCGTCAACTCAGGATGAAACCCGGTGCCCACCTCCAGCAAGCTGGCAATTCGCCCCTTCACCTTCACAACCCCAGAGGTCGGGGCGGTAACCCGCGACAGAATCTTCAACATCGTACTTTTCCCGGCCCCGTTGCGACCGATGATACCGACAGCCTCTCCTTGTTTAACGGTAAAGTCTATTCCTTGGAGCGCCCAAACGGTCTCCCCATTGCGGCTTTCGCGCGTCGTTTCATCAACCTTGAGCAGCGGATCTGGCAACCCCCTCTTTTTTGCCCACCAGCGCGTTACATCGCCGTAAAAAGTGCCTGTGCCAATGGATCCTAACTGATAGGCTTTTGATAGATTCTCGATGGAGACAACAATATCGCTCATTCGAATTACACCGTATCCATGAAAGTCGCTTCAACGTGATTGAAAACGAGCATACCAATCAGAAGAATAGCGACCGTAAAAGCGACGCTATACAGTAAATACGCCGGCGACAAAGCGCTCACCCCTAGAAATCCCAAGCGGAAAATTTCGATCACCGGGGTTATTGGGTTGGCAATGAGCAACCATCTCCATCCTCCCTCGAGACTGGAAATTGGGTAAATCACAGGAGTGGCATACATCATCAGTTGCACGCCAAAACTGACCAGATGCTGCAGATCTCGATATTTCGTCGTGAGGGCTGAAACAATGATCCCTAAGCCTAATCCAATCCCAGCATTGATGAACAATAAAACCGGCAGAAGTAAGCACCACCAAGTCGGGAAAACTTCCGATCCTGCAACCATAAAGTACGCAAGAAAGCCCAAAAATAACAGCAGCCGAATGCCAAAAGAGATCATATTTGATATAACAACGGAAACCGGAATACTCAGCCGGGGGAAATATACTTTTCCAAATATGTTGGCGTTGATCGTAAAGGTGTTTGAAGTGGCGGTTAGACAACTAGAGAAATAGGTCCATACCGTGTTACCGGCAAGATAAAAGAGAAACGGAGGCAGACCGTCGGTAGAAAGCCTGGCAACATTTCCAAATATGATCGTGAAAACCAAAGTGGTTAATATCGGCTGAATGAGATACCAAAGAGGACCGAGAATAGTCTGCTTATAATATGCGACAAAATCGCGCCAGACGAACAACCAAATCAAATCGCGGTAACGCCACAATTCACCCAAACGCAAATCCCACCAGGCGCGTTGAGGGCGGATCACCATTGTCCAGTTGTTATCGTCAATATAATTCGATTCCATACTTTGAACTTTCAAAATCCAAAAAGCCTTTCCATTCACCGCAATCTATTCTATTGGGCTTATGCCAACACCGTAATAATTCAGCCCGGTCTGAGCAATATCTGCCGAGTTATAGACTCGCCTCCCATCCACCAACACCGGCAAACGCAGCGTAGATCGCAACTTCTCCAAATCCATCGTTTTATATTCGCTGTGCGCCACCATCACCACCGCCGCGTCACAACCTTTGACCTTTTCATAGACATCGCCGTTGTACTCAGCGATCCATGGATCGTGGATGACCGGCTCTGCGCCGAGTTCGTACAGACGGGCAACCAATGCGCGGGTGGGACTGTTACGCGTGTCGTCGCTGTCTTCGAGATAGGCGTATCCAAGCACGGCAATGCGCGAATCAAGGATAGGTTTGTCCTCTTTTGCAAGCGCATCCTCCAGCAATTTGATCATGTGCAGGGGCATCGAATCGTTGACCGAACGCGCGGCAGGAATCAGGCGCAAATGCACTCCCCGTTCCTCCGCGCCGTGGACGAGAAGCCACGGGTCTTTCGGGATGCAATGACCTCCGACTCCCGCGCCAGGCAGGTGCATCTGCCGCTGGGGACTTTTATTCACCAGTTCGCGCACTTTCCACACATCGCCGCCCGCGGCTTCGGCAACCAGCGCTACCTCGTTGGCAAACGCGATCTGCACATCGCGGTAGGCATTTTCGACGGTTTTCACCAACTCAGCCGTGATGCAATCCGCCGGGTCGAGATCAGCCTCGACGATATTTTTATAGAGCGCGATCATCGTTTCTGATGTTTCAGACGTCATGCCGCCCACCACCCGGCTCATCTTGCGCAGGTTATTCAACAACTTGCCGGGCATCACCCGCTCGGGACAATTACCGAGGAAAAACCCTTCGTTTACTTTCTTTCCGCTTTGTTTTTCAAGCAACGGCAAGACAAGATCGTTCATCGTGCGCGGCGCGATCGTCGATTCGATAATGACCAGCGCGCCGTGTTTCATCACCGATGCAAGGCTGGTCAATGCCGCGCGCAAGGCGTTATAACGCGGGATGTGGTTATCATCCACAGGCGTTTCGACGGCGATGATAAACAGATCGCGGTCGGCCAACTCTTTATATTCGGCAGTGGCGCGTAATCGTCTGGAGGAAATAACCTCCGTCAATAGTTCCGCCAAACCCGGCTCAAAGCCTTCAATCGGATTGACGCCAGCATTGATCTTTTCTGCAAGGCCGGGCTTCACATCTACGCCGAGAACGTCAAAACCTTTCCCGGCAAACAGCGCGGCAACCGGCAAGCCGACATATCCCTGACCGATTACCGCCAATTTCGCAGTCTTATTTTCGATGCGGGCGCGAAGTTCGTTCAAATTCATGATAGTTCAACCACCTGATGCGTATGCCCCGATTCGACGAGGGCGAGAGAAATTTTCAACGCGGCGAGTCCATCCTCCCCGGTGATGGGAACGGGTTTTCCATCCTGCAAGGCTTTGAGGAACGATTGCAACTCCGCTTTCAACGGTTCGAAGCGCGGGATGGCGTAACGGATCATACTGCCTTCACTGACGCCTTTGATGGTTTGGAGCGTTGCCCATTGCACATCGTTGCCCAGTGAGTTTTCATAAAAATACAAATCTTGCGTAAGCGCGTCGGCGCGGAACATGCCGCGCTCGCCCAACACCAACACCTCGCGGATCTTCGTCGGGGTGAGCCAGTTGATCTCCAACCCGCCGATCACGCCATCGGGGAAACGAAGCGTTGCCCATAACAGGTCTTCATGGTCGGTGTGGATCCGGCGCTCGATCTCGGAATAGACGCGCGTAGGGTCTTTACCTGCGAGAAAACGCATAATGTCCACGTCGTGCGGCGCGAGATCGATGACCACGCCCACATCTTGAATACGCGCGGGGAACGGACCGGCGCGGCGGCAAAAAATTTGATAAATGCGTCCCAAGTCGCCCGCATCTAATTTTTGTTTGAGCGCTTGCAGGGCTGGGTCGAATCGAACCACGTGACCGACCATTAATTGTTTGTTCATCGCGCGCGCTTTTTGGATCAGACGCGCGCCTTCATCGAGAGTTGCCGCGATCGGTTTTTCGATCAACACATTGCAACCTGCATTCAATGCGTCCATCCCCACCGCTTCGTGCATGGCAGTCGGCACAACAACCGAGACCGCGTCGGGTTTTTCTTTTTCCAACATTTCACGATGATCGGTGTACGCGCGGATGCCAAACTTCGCGGCAGTCGAATCCGCGCGGATCGAATCGGAATCAGAAATCGCAACGAGGTCCGCTTCGGGAAGTTCGCTGTACACGCGGGCATGATGCCTGCCCATCGTGCCGACGCCGATGACTGCAACTTTCATGAATTTTTCTCCATGAAATCGTTGACCGTGCTGACGATGGTTTCAAGATCAGACGGACTCAACGCGGGATGCACAGGCAGAGACAAAACTTCGGTGGTGGCAAATTCAGTTTCTGGCAGGCTCTGATCGTATCCCAAATCTTTCACATAAAAAGTCTGCTTGTGGATCGGCACCGGGTAATACACTTCAGAACCGACTCCGTTCTCATTCAAGTATGTGCGGAGCGCGTCGCGTTTGCCGTTCGGAACGCGGATCGTGTATTGATGAAAGACATGCGTTTGCCCTTCGGGGACAAAAGGCGTTCGAACGCCCTTCAAGTTGGCGCTCAAGAATTCGGCATTCGCGTGCCGTTGAGCGTTGAACTTCTCGAGCTTCTTCAATTGCGCCAAACCGATCGCCGCATGAATATCCGTCATACGGAAGTTGTAGCCGAGCATGTCGTGATAGTAACGCACGCGCATACCATGCTGGCGTAGGACGCGGCACAACTCGTCAATGTTTGAATCGTTGGTGGTGATCATGCCGCCCTCGGCAGAGGTCATGTTCTTGGTGGGATACAAAGAGAATGTGCCAGTTCCCATCGAGCCGACCTTTTTACCTTTGTATTCCGCGCCGTGACTCTGACACGCATCTTCGATGACAGCCAAGCCATGTTTCTCGGCGATCTTCATGATCGGGTCCATGTCGCAAGATAAGCCGTATAAATGAACGGGCAGGATCGCTTTCGTCTTTTTCGTGATGGCGGCTTCGATCTTTGCCGGGTCCATGTTGAACGTGCGCGGGTCAATATCCACAAACACGGGTTTCGCGCCGGTGAATAAAACGCTGTTCGCGGATGCAATGAACGTGAACGCAGAGGTGATTACTTCATCGCCTTCGCCAATTCCATGCGCGAGCATGGCGAGGTGTAACGCGGTCGTCCCAGACGAGGAGGCGATCGCGTGCTTCACTCCGCACATCGCGGCGAAACCCTCCTCGAACGCTTTCACACGCGGACCTTGGGCAATGATGCCCGAGTCTAAA
This sequence comes from Anaerolineales bacterium, assembly GCA_021462845.1. Classification (GTDB taxonomy): domain Bacteria; phylum Chloroflexota; class Anaerolineae; order Anaerolineales; family Villigracilaceae; genus Defluviilinea. The sequence goes on along the minus strand of JAJTXU010000057.1, from coordinate 3,800 downwards.
ACTTCCATTACCGCTTGTTTTTCTTCCGCGCCCATTTGGGGCTTTGCCATGTGGATCATTGTGTCATCTCCCATTCCTTTATGGATACTTCATGTGTGCGCCCGCATTTCGGGCATTTCAATTTCACAACTGTGTCAGCCTGTGAATCTTTTTCAAACATCTCGCCGCACGCGCAGACGAATCCGCGCAGACGCGCCGGGTTGCCGAAGACCAGTCCGTGCGCTGGGATATCTTTCGTCACCACGCTTCCAGAGCCGACCATTGCCCACTCGCCGATGGTGATCCCGCATCGAATCGTGGAGTTCGCTCCGAGCGCCGCGCCTTTTTTGATGCGTGTCTCGCTCAACACCCAATCGTCCGCGGCTTTGAGCGAGCCGTCCGGGTTGACCGCGCGCGGACGCATGTCGTTGGTGAAGCAGACGTGAGGTCCCACAAACACGCCGTCCTCGATGGCAACTCCGTGGTAGACCGAAACATAATTTTGGATTTTCACGTTGTCCCCGATCGGCACACCGGCATCCACGTACACGCCCTTGCCGATGATCGAGTTCTTGCCGATCTTCACGCCCTCGCGCACCTGGGCATGATGCCACACGCTCGAGCCTTCGCCGATCTCTGCCTTGTCTGAAACTTCTGCGGTTGGATGGATTCGGATTCCCATTATTGATTTCCCTTTTTCGTTTTTTCGATCAGGCGATACTCCTGCCCGACGACTTTCAACAAAACGCCGTTAGGCGAATCGAGCAGGCGGATGCCCGCTTCGATGCAGGTTAGCCGCAAAATATCCACAAGCTCATCATCGCCCTGAATGTAGGCTTGGGTAATCCCTTTTTGCCGCAGGTCGCCGACAAACGTTTTCGCTTTATTGCGAAAATCACCGTAGACCTTGAGCGAGTCGCGGGCGTAGTTTAAGGCTCGTTGGGTGAACACAGCCATCCCGTCGGGGGTGAGATCGTATTGCAGCCGCGTGCGATCAAGATGCGAAACCTTGATCCATCCGCGCTGGATCAGCCGCTTGATGTACCAGTTGACGCTTCCGACAGCGATGCCAAGGCGGTCCGAGAGATGCGACTGCGTGACCATCGAATCTTGGGCAATTTCATTGAGCAGGGAGTATTCGTGTTGTTTGATTTCAGGCATGTGAGCGTTCAGTTTCTGAATTCTCACACAGAAAATTGACCTTGTCAAGTGAATATGCCGCAAGATTCATCTTGCGATATTGCGCTAATTCAATTCGTTCTGCAAAATCTGGGCGATCTTCTCCGCCGCGTGACCATCCCCATACAACAGCGGACGCTCGCCGTTCGGCTTCCACGTTTCATACAAGGATTTGATCCGCTTCGCATCCACGCCTGCGAGGCTGTTCCAACCCGCGGAGACCGTCTCCACCCATTCGGTCTCCTCGCGCAACGTGATACAGCGCACGCCGAGCAGATACGCTTCCTTCTGCATCCCGCCCGAATCGGTGAGGATACAATTTGCGTTCTCCTGCATTTGCAAAATATCCAACGGACCCAACGGCTCGATCAGCGACACATTTGAATTGACGGTAAATCCCCACTCGTTGATTCTGCTCCGCGTGCGAGGATGTACCGGGAAGATCACGCGAATCGGAAGCGAACCCAACGCATCCAAAACAGATCGCATATTCTTCGGGTCGTCGGTGTTCCCCGAGCGATGCACGGTCGCCAGCGCGTACTCCCCTTTCTTCAAATCCAGCCGCTTCAAAATTTGGGACTTGTTGCGCGACAGTTCAAGATTCCGCAACAGCGCGTCATACATCACATCGCCGATCTGATGGACGCCTTTGGTAATGCCTTCCTTTTCGAGGTTTTGGACAGCCGCATCGGTGGGACAAAACAACCAACTGGATACGTGATCGGTCAACACGCGATTCACTTCTTCGGGCATCGTTCGGTTATAAGATCGTAAGCCTGCCTCCACGTGCGCGAGCGGAACCCCCGCTTTTGCCGCCGTCAACGCGCCCGCCAGCGTAGAGTTAATATCACCGTAAACCAAAACGCAATCTGGCTTGACCGTTGCAATCACTTTTTCCAATTCGATCAACATCGTGCCTGTCTGTGCGCCGTGAGTCCCGCCGCCGATGCCGAGGTTGAAATCAGGCTGGCGCATGTCCATCTCTTTGAAGAAGAGATCGGACATTTCGTAATCATAGTGTTGACCCGTGTGGATCATCACTTCATTGAAATGCGAAGCCAGCGCGCGCGACACCGGCGCGGCTTTGATGAATTGAGGTCTTGCGCCAACAATGGAGGCAATTGTCTTCATATGAAATAACGTCCCGCAGGTTCTCGTGTAAAACTTAGATCATCCCTAAAACCTGCGGGACGGTTTGATTCCTCTACTCCGGCAGCCACACTTCGGCTGAACCAGCGAGGCAGACCTTCCCATCCGAATTAAGAATCGTTGTGTCCAGCACGAGCCTCCGCTTCTCTACATCCACGCGCGTGACTTTCAATTCCACCTTCACGGTCGAGTCAACGAACACCGGGCGTTTGAACGACGAGTTTTGCGAAATGTACACCGTGCCTTCGCCGGGGAAATCCATGCCCAGCGCTTTCGAGATTAACCCGCCGAGGAACGCGCCGTGGACAATTCTCTTTTTGAAAAACGAGTTCTCGGCAAAATGTTCATCCAGATGGATCGGATTCGAATCGCCGACCACCTCGGCAAATTTTTTCACATCGTCCGCCGAAATGAACCGCTCGAACGAAAAGCCGTCGCCTTCTTTGAAATTAAATTCTCGCATCACTTCTCTTTCTCGACGATCTCGAGCAAATAGTCGCCGTAACTATTGCCGCGCAGAGCCTCGCCCAACTTTTGCAACTGTGCTTTATTGATGAAACTCATTCGATACGCGATCTCTTCGGGGCAGGAGATCATCAACCCCTGCCGGTTCTGGATTGCTTCGATGAACATCGCCGCCTGCAACAACGAGTCGTGTGTGCCTGCATCGAGCCATGCCACGCCGCGACCGAACACTCGAACTTTCAATTGCCCACGTTCGAGATACAGTTTGTTCAAATCAGTGATCTCGATCTCGCCGCGCGCCGATGGCTTCACTTTCTCAGCCAACTGCACCACTTGATTATCGTAAAAATAAATGCCCGGCACAGCAAAATTAGACTTCGGCGATTCAGGCTTCTCTTCGATGCTGATCACATTCTCGTCCGCATCGAACTCGACGATACCGTATCGCTCCGGGTCGGTGACGCGATAGCCAAAGATGAACGCGCCTTCGGTCAGCGACGCGCACTTTTGCAACAGCGAGATCATCCCTTCGCCGTAAAAAATATTATCGCCAAGAATTAAACATACCGGGCTGTCGCCGATGAATTCGCGCCCGACCAAAAACGCATCGGCAAGTCCGCGCGGTTCGGCTTGTTCTTTATATTCAAATTTCATTCCCCAGTGCGAGCCGTCTTTCAACAATTCACGAAACGCGGGCAACGCATCCGGCGTGCTGATGATCAACACCTCGCGAATTCCCGCCAGCATCAACATCGAAAGCGGATAATACACCATCGGTTTGTCGTACACGGGCAATAACTGTTTGCTCATCGCGATCGTCAACGGGTACAGCCGCGTGCCTTTGCCTCCCGCTAAAATGATTCCTTTCACTTCGCCTCCTTCTCGGCGCGCCACGCGTAATTTTTCTTGATCCACTCGCCATACGCGCCGCCGCTCGCTTGATCCACCCATTCTGGATTGTGCAAATACCATTCAATCGTCTGACGTAAACCCGCTTCAAACCGGACCTCAGCCTGCCACCCCAACTC
>JAJTXU010000056.1 GCA_021462845.1 Anaerolineales bacterium | reverse complement strand
ACTCATATCCGTCACCACGTTCGCGCTGGCGGCGAAGGCGATCGCTCCCGCAGTTGGGCGGATGAAGGTTTGGATCACGTCGTTGATGTGGTTGACCGCCGGCACTTTATCCGCCAGCATTTCGATGATGACCAACACGCAGAGCATGAGGATGATCCATGGGTTTTCAAGCGTATTCCATGGCGAATTGAGTTTGAGCAGGTCGGTGTAACGCGCCACCAGCCCGACGATGAGCAGGGGGATATAGGCGTTCAATCCCGCGCTTGCCGAAAGCCCGAAGGCGGTAAAGATTCCAGATAGTAAGTCCATAATTTTCTCCTATTCCATGTGTGTAGCCGGGCGCTCTCTGGCGCTCGACGGAAAGCTCAAAGTGTAGATCAACCCAAAGGGATGCCTCCCCAGGTCTCCGTCAGGGTGAAGCGGAGCAGGTCAATTGCCGAGATCATCAAAAGAGCCAGAGTCAGCCCGGCGAGGAAGGGCATCCACATTTCTTTCAATTGGTGGAAAGCGTTTTCTTGCCGCATGATCATCAGCCACGTCATTGTGAAGACGATGGTGAGCAGGGTGAGGACGCCAAGCGCGCTGAGAATGGCGACCGGGTAAAGAATGAGCGGGCTGTCGGTGAGGATGAGCAGATCAACTACCAAGATGATGCCGACCAGCGCGGCGAGTTTTTTCCAATCAAGCGCGCGCTCAGGGTTTGATGTTCGCCAAACGGTCTGATTGAACGCGGGGAATAGGATGGACGCCAGCGCGATGCCCATGCCGCTGCCGGTCAAGAGGCGTAATGTGGCGTTGGGGATGTATAGATTGGGAATATTTTTAAGCGCGTCGCCGGGCGCCTGTTTGAGCAAATACAGATACGAGTTCGAACCGTCTAACCCAAAGGCGAGGAAGAAAAGGATGAGTGGCGCGCCGAGCTTCCAGCCGGGCATCCCGCTTTTCTTTCCGCTGGCGAACGCGAAGAAGATCAGCGAGATCGCCGCCGCGTTGAACTCGCCTGTGCATCGCGCGCACAGCGGAAGTTGACGGTCTCCGATGTGGAAGGAGCGTTCGCTGATCCGATGACAGACGGCGTACCCGATGGCGTCCGCTTTGCCGAGCAGACCGGGAGGCGCGATAAAGAACCATGCCGAAAACGCGAGCAATGCCGCGATGGGAATAAACCAGCGCAGAAGGTTTTGAAATTTGGGTTGTGTCGATACCTGTTCCATGGCGTTCATTATATGGGGATATACGTCTGCTTGCAAGAAGGGTTGTTTGAGTTTGATTGGTTAACTTTTTGATCATGTCATGCTGAGCCCTTCGACAAACTCAGGATAAACTTCGCGAAGCATCTCTACGCCTGAAAACAGAGACTCTTCGCTAGCGCTCAGAGTGACATGTTGTAATCTTATTCAGGTTAGCCTAAAAGGCAATATTCGCGTTAAGTTCGTATCGAACTCTGGAGTATCATTGGCGTTATAGGAGACAATCAATGAAACGAATCGGAATCCTCACAGGCGGCGGCGACGCGCCCGGGCTCAACGCGGTTATCCGCGCGGCGGTGAAGACCGCAATTTATGAATACGACAGCGAAGTATTAGGGATACGCAACGGCTATGATGGATTTATCGAGGCGAACGGGATCGTCCCCCTCACCATCGAATCGGTGCGCGGGCTTCTTCCGCGCGGCGGCACAATCCTCGGCGCGGCGAATCGCGGCAACCCGTACGCGCGCAAAATCATCCGCGACGGTAAAGAAGTGATGATCGACGTTTCGGACGAGATCATCAAGGGGATCAAACGCCTCGAAATGGACGCCTTGTTGGTCCTCGGCGGCGACGGGACTTTGCACATCGCCCACGAACTCTATAAAAAAGGCGCGCCGATCATTGGTGTTCCCAAAACGATAGACAACGATATCGGCGGCACAGAACTTACCTTTGGATTCGATACAGCCGTCAACACCGCTACCGAAGCGATCGATAAACTTCACACCACTGCCGAAGCGCATCACCGCGTGATGGTGCTTGAACTGATGGGGCGCGACGCGGGTTTCATTGCCTTGCATGCGGGCGTAGCCGGCGGCGCGGATGTGATCTTGATTCCGGAGATCCCCTTCAAGTTCGAATCAATTCTTACCCAGGTGCGTCAGCGGGTGCGGGATGGATACTTGTTCAGCATCATCGTCGTTTCGGAAGGCGCGAAACCATACGGCGGGGAGCAGGTCTTTTCACGCGGCGGGGATGAAATCTACGTGCCGCGACTCGGCGGGATCGGACAACGAGTGGGCGAGTTTATCGAAAAAAATGGATTCGAATCGCGCGTCACCGTTCTCGGGCATTTACAGCGCGGCGGCTCGCCGACTCCATTCGACCGCTGGCTTGCCACACGCTTCGGCGCGGCGGCGGTGCGCTTGGCGGCGGAAGGAAAGTTCGATCGCATGGTGGCATTACGCGCCGGCAAGATCGTGGACGTTTTGTTGGGAGAAGTGATCGCCATTACCAAACGCGTAGATGTGAACGACGACGCTGTCCTCGCCGCGCGAGGCATGAGCGTTTCGTTTGGGGATGAGTAGCCTTTCGATAAAATGAAAGCATCCGCCGCGAATTACGCGAATTCTCGCGAAGCGGTTTTTAATAATTCGTGTAATTCGTGAAAATTCGCGGCAAAGATCTTAAACCACAATGCCGCCCTTTCAGACGGCATTGGTGGGGCGCTGTGGCTCCTTGACTTACTTGAGGAGGGATGCCACAGCGCTGGGTTTGATACTACTATCCATGTTAGACATCACCTCCTCCTTTCATAAGGATGGCGATTAATTTGTTTGCCCCCGAACGATGCCGAGAGTATGTCACACTTCAGAGCGAATGTCAATGGGCATTGTTGCGCATGTCATTCTGAAGGCGCTTCAGCGCCTGAAGAATCTCCTCCACACCAAGAAATGGTTTGATGCGCGAGGAGATGCTTCGCTCCGAGGTGTTTCCAATATCAAACACACCAAGACCGTGTCACCCTGAGCGTTAGCGAAGGGTCTCGAAGATTATCGTGGAGATTCTTCGCCGCAAAGAGCAAGAGCGCGGCTCACATCGTCCCGATGTCCTTCGGGAGAATGACATAAAAATGGAACCTGATAGCAATTGAGAGACTTCGCAAGCCTGCCCGCGCTATGCTTGCCGAAATTTTCTGGAGGCTGTGCATGAAAACCAATCCAAACCGATTCTGGTTACTCGTCATTTTGCTTGGCTGGGCGTTCGATTTTCTTTTTTGGGATAAGCCCGCGGGCGTCAACTTTTTCATCTGGGTGACTCTTTGTCTCGTCACGGGCATCTATCTCTTGCGGACGGACGGGCTTCGCCTCTCTCGCAGGGCGGGCTTGATTCTGCTCCCCGTTGCCTTTTTCGCCGCTTCGACTTTTTTCCGTCGTGAGCCGTTGACCGTTTTCCTCTCCGTCTCGATGACTCTCTTCCTCATGGGCGTCTTCGCGCTCACCTACCTCGGCGGCAACTGGACGCGCTACCGCATCTTAGATTATTTCTTCGGTTATCTGACTCTTTTCGCAAGCATGATCGCGCGTCCCATTGGGTTCAACGCGGAAGTAAAGCGCGACCAGCCGTCCCTGGGTGAGAAGCGGAGTTCCCCTCTCTGGCCCATCCTGCGTGGAATTGTCATCGCTCTGCCTGTCATCGCCATCTTCGGCGGGTTGCTATCATCGGCTGATCTCGTCTTTGCAAAACGCTTTGAAGAATTCATTGACCTGTTCAACATCGAGAATTTGCCTGAATATATTTTTCGGCTCGTGTACATTTTGATCTTTGCATACGCCATCGCAGGCGCGTTCCTCCACGCCGCGCAAAAATCGGACGATAAGGCGGAGGAGAAGAATCTCATCGCGCCGTTCCTCGGCTTCACCGAGTCGGTCATCGTGCTTGGGAGTTTGACCATTTTGTTCGCCGCATTTGTGGCTATTCAGTTTCAATATTTCTTCGGCGGGCAGGCGAATATCAACATCGAGGGTTACACGTATTCAGACTATGCCCGTCGCGGGTTCGGCGAACTGGTGGCGGTGGCATTTTTTAGTTTGCTGATCTTGCTCGGCTTGGGAAGCATCACAAAACGCGAATCGGAAATCCAGCGGCGAGTCTTTTCGACGTTCGGCATTGTGCTGGTTGGCTTGGTGATCGTGATGCAGGTCTCGGCGTTCCAGCGGCTTGTGTTGTATGAAAACGCCTACGGCTTCTCGCGCCTGCGCGCGTACACGCACGTGTTCATGCTCTGGCTGGCATTGTTGTTGATCGTTGTCGCGGCGTTGGAGTTGACGAAGAGGGAGCGATACATTGCGTTTACGATGGTATTGGCGTCTGTGGGATTCATCGCCTCGCTCGCTTTACTCAACGTGGATGCGTTCATCGTCAAGCATAACATCCAGCGGGAGATCAAAGGATATGCTGAGATACCTGCTAAAGGAACCGAAGTGGAAAACGAGCGTGGTGGTCGAGTCGAACTGGATACGCAATACTTCCTTGAATTATCCGATGATGCGGTTCCCGCGCTTGCGGAAGGATTCCAAAATAAGGCGTTGCCTCTTGCCGCCCGTGAAAAGATTGGCGCGGCGCTCGCTTGTCGGCAATATGACCGCGAACAAGATACGAGCGCAGTCGCATGGCAGGGATTCAACTTGTCAACCTTCAATGCCGACCGCGCCTTTGCTGAGATCAAAAACAAGTTGGATGCCTACAAGATCACAGAGACAGAGTATCCCCCGTTGGTCAAAACGCCAAGCGGCGAGGAAATATCCTGCTGGGGAAATTATGCGGATTAACCTCGAACGAAAACCGCGTAGTGACGACTTTTGCAAAATAACCAGCTAGCAATAAACCTGATATGGATTATCGCCATAAAGCCAATCCCGAAGGCGTCGCGTGGCGCCGTGGCGACAGATGATATATCTTTGCAAGTCTCTGACACCCCTTCGGGGTTGAATGTGATACATCCATCAATACTAGAATCATTTGACCCCTTCGGGGTCTTTGGACGATTTCCGATTACTTGGTTTAATTTTTAATTCCGCAATAGTCGCCGTGTTACAGCGAAGAAAAGCGACTGAAGTCGCTCCTACGGTGAATCATACGATTGATTTGCTTGGCTGTTGATGCGCATATAAACAGCGTCTGCATGAGATACGGGCGCTGTTTTGTTATAAGTTTACAGGAATTTTACATCCGCATGAAACTCGCATAACCTGCCCGCCCTACAATGATAGTAATCCATCGAAAGGAAGGATTACTATCATGTATAACTTCAAAAGACCTGTGCTTGCAATTGTTCTTGTCATTGTTCTGGTTGTCAGTAGTTCGGCATGTTCACCTGCCCCGGCTACGGAAAGCGTCCCGATTGCAACGCCTTCGAATACCGAAGTTGCCCCTGTTGTTTCGGCAGATATGAATGATGGGAATTATTCGTACATCGTAAACGGAAACGACAAACTTCCCAAGTTGAAGCGCCTTTTCGGTGAGGATACAGTGCTAACGCTGGTTGTGCAAGATCTTGCTGGGAATGAACTTCTCCGTATTGAGGATGTCTATCGCAAAACGACGAACCTGAACGAGCTGTTGGGCGCAGGCGAATACAAAGCGCTCTTTTACGATGAAACTGGAGCGCTCCTGACGCCGAGTCAAGAAGTGGATGACATTCTTACTCTCAAAGACCGCGGGAAGGCTGATACAACCTCACCCTCAAGCCAAACTGAGACGAAATCAAAAGGTGACTACACCTCGACAAATCTAACCTACGCAACCGAAGGCTCGTTGGCGCTCAAGTTGAATCTCATCAAGCCGAGCGCGGGGGATAACTTTCCTGTCATCCTTTGGATCCATGGCGGCGGATTTGGTCCCGGAGGGTTGAATGCGGCGGAAGGATTTGAGGGCGACTTTACCGCCGAGGGCTATGCGATCGCGGCTGTCGCGTATCGAAGCATGGAAGAGGGATATTTCCCCGCTCAAATTCAGGATCTGAAAGGCGCGATCCGCTATCTCCGCGCGAATGCTTCTGAACTTAATATTGATCCCGATAGAATTTTTATATTAGGAACATCCTCAGGTGGCTTGCTCGCTTCTCTGACGGGAGTCACGACCGATTTGCCTGAGTTTGAAGGGACAACAGGAGGCAATGCGAACGTATCCAGCAGTGTTGCGGGTGTGATTGATCTCTTCGGCTCTGTCACAACGGCGCAGATTGACGATCTCTCGCCCGATATACTTCCTACAACCTATGAAATCTTTGGTTGCGCGCCTTATGGCGATTGCCCCGACCGATATAAATTAGCAATTGATAATTACATCACCGCAGACGACCCGCCATTCCTCATTTTACACGGCACGGAAGATGCCACAGTTCCCTATCAAGAATCTGTTGAACTGCAAAGCCTTCTCGCCATTGCGGGCGTCCCAACGACATTTGTAACCGCAGAAGGATTTGGTCACGACAAGGACGGCATTATCACAGAGTATTTCGACGACATCATTTCGTTTCTGGAAAACAATTAACCCGTAAGGCAAGATGTATCGAGCCATTATTATTTTAAAGATAGGAGAGCACAAAGCGAACTTTGCGCGGCACAGACATCCTGCTTTTGCTCCGCAAAGTTTGTTATAGCGAAGGTATCTTGCGTTAGATTTCGTCTTTGGGTTTTAACCGCGCGGCGAGATCGCGCAATTGCCCGAATAGAATCGGTTTGATCATGGCAAAATCCACCTGGTCGCGGAGTTCCTCGGCGAGGCGCGCATCGGCAGTCGTGATCATGATCCAACTCGTGTTAAAGCGCGCGTCTTTTTTCATCACGTTCAATAGCAACTCCTTGCCCGAAACATGCGGCAGGTGCATATCCAGCAGGATAAGGAAGGGCGTTGCCCCATGGATCAATCGTTCCCTTGCGGCTTTTCCGTCGAGCACGTTTTCCACCTCGAACCCGATCCCGCGCAGCGCCTCGGCAAAGATGTTCGCAAGATCTTCGTCGTCTTCGATGATCAATGCGCTTTTATTCATGGGACCTCCATGCGGTGGGGGATTCCTTTGGGATAGTGAGCGGAAGGCGGATGAGAAACACGCTTCCTTCGCCCAGTTGGCTCGTTACGCCGATCTCGCCGTTCATCAACCCGACGAGTTGTTTGACGATGGATAAGCCAAGTCCGAAGCCGCCATGTTCGCGGGTGGCGGCTCCATCCACCTGGCGGAAGGTTTCGAATATGTGCGGGATCTCGAACGCTGGGATGCCCTGCCCGGAGTCTGTCACTTCAATTCCCCAGCGTTCATCTTGACGAAGCAATTTTACGTGCACAAATCCGCGATGCGTGAATTTAATCGAGTTGCCCACCAGATTTACAAGGATCTGTTGCAGTCGCGCCGGGTCGCCGACCAGCGTTTCGGGAAAATCGTCTTCGATCTCGCTGGTGAGTTTCAAGTTTTTATCCGCGGCGGGTTTGTCCATCAGGCTGTGCATGGTTTCGAGCAATTCCGCTGGCTTGATCGTTTGGCTACTGATGGTGAGTTTGCCCGCTTCCATCTGCGCCTGATCGAGCAGGTCGTTGATCAATGCCAGCAGACGTTGCGTGTTCTTCATGATACGGTCTGCCATGTTCACTTGCTTTTCATTGACAGGACCATACACCGCCTCTTTGAACATCTCAGCGTAGCCGAGGATCGCGTTCAGAGGCGTGCGTAATTCATGAGACACAATCCCCACGAACGTGCTTTTGAGCCGTTCCACTTCCGCTTCGCGCGTAAAATCGCGGAAGACGATAACGGTGCCGGTATCCTCCCGCCGCTGATCGTAGACCTGAGCCGCGCTGACCGAGAGGGTCTTATCGCCCCATTCAACGCGAAACCCGATGGGCTGGGTGCCATGCTCGATCATGGAGCCGAGAATCGCGCGGCTGTTGGGGGCGAGGCGGGGATGTTCCACCAACTCGCGGAAGTTTTTGTTGATGATCAACTGCAATGGGATATCGAGCATGCTTTTGATGGCGGGGTTCGCCATGGTGGCGTTCCATTTTTTGTCGAACACGATCACCCCGTCTGCAATCGAGTTCAGAATCGCCTGATTGCGTCCCGCCTCGATCTTTTCCCTTGCGAGCGATTCTGCGAGAGCCTCTGTCCGTTCCGCTACCACGCGGTCAAGGTTCAAATTGATGGAGCGCAGTTCGCTCAACGCCTGTTCGAGACTGCGAGCCGACAACCACGAGACAAAAGCGATCAGGAAAAACCCGGCAATCCCGGGGAGGTTGGGGGTAACTCCCAGCGATAACGCCAGATAAAAAATAACCGCGCCGCTGATTCCCGCAAAAATGAAACTGGAAGCCGGTGTGAGGAGAATGCTCGCCATGAAGATCGGGATGGTAAAAGCGAAGAGCGTTCGTCCGCCCACGATCTGGTCTGGAGTATCGCTAAAGATAAAAATGATATATAGAAAAACAAGGAACAAAACAGTCGCGGCTTGCCTTGACCCAAAGTGGTTCACCGCATACACAATTGCAACCAGCATAAATGTGAGCGCGCTGCCCCATAAGAGGAGATAGAACTCGGCGGGGTCTACCGTCGCGGCGAAATAGATGAACAATAACACGCCGAACAGCGATGCTCCCGCTGTGCCTGCCAGCAATATGCCAAGTAACCGCCTTTTACGAGTATCTTCAGGATCTGATGTGGAAAAGGTAAATAAACGTTCGATGAAGTTTTTCATATCATCAACCAGCCAACGCCAATGCGCTGATTACCGCGGATCGAATCACCAGGTTGGGGCTATATAAACACTTTCCGATCCATAGCGGTGGGTATGGCTTATCCTTATTTTCCGAAAGCCAGCGAGCGGCTCGTGTTAGAGATGTTTTAGGCACTCTTGCCACTTTTTGATTCCAAACCCAAAGCGCTTGCACGGCATAAGCGGTTTCTTCCGCCGTTTTCAGGTAGGCTCCCCACGACCCATCCTTATTTTGGGCGCTCAGGAGCCAATCCACCGATTCTGCGACCAGATCATTGGCAATGCCGGCGCACGCGATGATCGCATGTGAGGTCGCATAATAAGGCGAGGCGTGCCACTTATCTGCCCAGAAAGGATTCGACCCCCGCGCCTTGTGAAGAAAACGCGCTACTTTTTGTACCGACGAGTTTTTCATATCCAGCCCTGCCTGCCCGAGGGCGCCCAGCACGTGAATATTTGCGCTGATGGATGGATTGGCTTCCAATTCGAAACATCGGAAGTGATCTTTCTCTTCGTACGAGAGCACACTGCCCAGGTCTTTTTCGATCCCAAACCTGAGCAGGGTATCGAATACCAAACTTGTATCATCGCTGTCTTTGACCGTGTACCCCGCGGCAAACCCCACGCCGCGTTTGGGAACCCAGGCATTGGAAAGAAAATCAAGGTGCGGTTTGAGTTTGGCGTGTTGCGCCAGACCGGGAATCAGGCTCAGATTCCACAGCGCCCATCCGATCTCGAAGACATCGAATGGGGCAACATTTGGAAAACTGCCATCCGGTTTCATGGCGTCGCGCAAGTAAGTGAGGGCGGCTTCATCGCCTTTTTTGATGTAGGTCGCAAAATAGGCGGTGGCAGATGGGCTGACCCCCACAGAACCGTTGCTCTCTTGCAGGTTCTCCACATCGAGCATGTGTTTGCCGTCCACGCCAGCCATCTCTGCGGAAAATGCCATGGTGACGTGACGGCTGATCATGTTGTCTTTCAAGTAGGCAAGTTTCACCGCGCGTTGCTTGGATATTCTGCCCAGGATGCGGTTCGATTGATTTTTGATCAAGCCCAGTTGTTCGGCTTCTGCCACCAGCGTGGGAGCGATCATTTCGAAGCCGACGGTTGCTCCATTTGGGTCGGAGGATAGCCCCCCCGTCGCTCCGCTCACGATTCGTTCGAGGGCGAGTTTGCCTTTGACGATCTGTTCTTTGTCCGCTTCTCGGTGCCCGCGCCGCTCCAAGGCGATCATGGCGGCGAGCGTGCAAACCACGCGATCGTGATAGTACATCGGCGCTGGCGCTCCCCAGGTGCCGTCGGGTAATTGATTTTTTGTCAGCCAGGTTAGGGCGCGGGCGCTGATGGATGGGGCGATCTCGTCCAGGCGCGCCGCCCATGCCGTGTCATACGCCGTGCTTGCCATATGACCGGGACCGATTTCGTTGATGAGTGTCGTGATGATGTCTGCCATGAGGTTGGTATCTATTCTGGAAACCATAAGCCGAATTTCAGCGTTCCAACGCCGAACGCAGAATCTTTGTAGCGGTGGTAGTGTTCCCGAAGTTCGTTGAGCGCGTCAGGCGGGAGCTTGGTATAGTCGGGTTCGGGCGCGCGACGGGTGTAAAGGTGATCGTACAAAATGGACCGGAGTTGACGCGCCGTCATATATGGCGATGGACTGCGCGAGAAATACAAGTCTTCTTCGCCGGTGGCAAGCAGGGGCATATCGAACGCGCTGAATTTGTCGAAACCGATGAACAGACTTACCGGGGGAAGTTCTTCCCCGTAATATTGTTTCACCAGCGCGGTCTTGTCGGGTATGGCGCCTTCCGCGCGGTAGTGTTCAACGGCAAGGCGGGCTATGGTGTCTGAAGCCCCGTCGGCGAAGACGCCAAAATACAACCGAAATGCCGAATGCGATTTTGTCGCTTCGATCACATCCTCCATCGATTGGAGCGCGTTTTCATGCGGGCTGCCGGTTAACACAGCTCGGTAATCGCCATAGAATCGAACCCTCACGTTGTAGCGCTCGAAGAATTCGCGATAATGTTTGTCTGTGGCGGTGCGGACGAGTCCCTCAATGCCGACTCGTTGGGTGTATTCGTCGCCGCGCCTCAATAATTCGCGCCCGAAGACCGGGGCGAGGATGGTTTCGACCCCATGATCGAACAGCATCGCGCAGAGTTCGATGTGATTTTGGATCGATACATCCATGTATGCCTGAAAAAAATCGTTTTGAATTTTATCGGCATGTTCCAGCATAAACCAACGCCGCGTGCCGTTGATGGGGAACACGCAGACCTTTGCGCCGCTCGCTTTGACGAGGGCCGCAATCTCTTCGGCGGGGAGCTGGAGGAATTCCTCGAAGGTGGGCATCAAAGCATCCACAGCCGGGGCAGGAATCTGGGAGTCCGACGCGCGTAGTCGGCATAGTTGGGCAACGTCTGCGCGAGCAGTTCCTCTTCCTGTTTGGCGGCGCGCGTGAAATCCCAGAGCGCGTAGATCAGGGCGGCGAGGGTGGCAAGCGAGGGGTTAACAAAAAACAGCCCCGCCGCAATTCCGAAAAAGGATGTGATGACCGGGTGTCGCATGAGTTTGTAGGGACCTGTGTCGATCACTTTATGATCGGGTTGAACTTCGACGCGTTCGGCGTAGTATTTGCCGAGGTGGGCGCGCGACCAAATATGCAGGGCAAGCGCGTTGATGATTAACAGGATGCCGAGGAGTTGAACGAAGAATCCCCAACCGGCAGTTGTGCGAAAACTCAATTGCGGAATGAGAACCGGTTGTAGGATCAGAACAGCGACGAGGATGAAGATGAAAAATGTAAAATCCCAGGCGCGGCCCGTGCCGCTGGCGGCGCGTTGTTTGTCGTAGCGGCGGATGAGCAGGAAGTCCATCGCGTAGAAAAGAAGGATGGTGAAGAATGTGATCGCCGCTTGTATCGTTGCTGGGAACATGAATAGGTCAACTTTTTGCCGCGCGCGAGAGAAAGCCAGCCATGGTGACCATGGCGTGATTCGTATCCTCAAGATGGAACCCGAGCCTGCGCTTCACATCGTAGGCGCCGGCGCCGAAACGCACGAGGCGCACCTTGTGTTCGAAGGCTTCTTGTAAGGCGGCGCAGAGTAGGTAGAAGTATCCGCCTGGCACATCGTCCTCCAGCCCGAGCGCGGTGGCGAGTTGGAAGTTGTTGTCGCGTACCACGGCGCCGCATCCGACGAGTTTGCTGTCTTTGCGCAGTTCGAGCCAGGTGCCGTCGATCATCGAGAAGTTTTCGAGCAAGCCGCGCATCCATGGGTTGGGCGCGGAGCCGTGCCAGATGGATACATGTTTGATGAGGGTGAGGGCGGCTTCCACGTCTGAAACAGTCCGATGTTTGGAGAGAACGAGTCCGTTCTCTTCCGCCTCTTTCACGCTTTTTTTGTAGTGTTGGTGATCTTTTTTGTTGCCCGATTCAAGATAGGCATCAAAACTTTCCCACTCCATCGGCATGAAGGTGCCGGGTTCAGAAACGGTGACCGGTTCGTAGCCAGGGGGCCAAGGGTAGCGCAGTTGTTCGGTGAGCAGGTAGTCGAATACAAGGAATGAACAGCGTTGTTTTTTGAATTCGTCTTGCGCCGCTTGCGAAAGGACGGCAAGCGCTTCGTCGTGACGATCTCCGCCTGGGAGCAATAACGCGGATGTATCGGCAAGCGGGGAACGGCATACCAATAGCGGGCGGTGCTTCAAGATGGACGCCATGAAGTTGCGGGCGATGCTTGGGAGGGGAAGCGGTTCGTTCGTGACGCGGAACAATGCCGCGCCTCCGATCGGCGTTTTACCATCCCAGGCGATCAAATAGGTAGCTGGGCTGTCTGCCATGGCGCGTTCGCCGAACACATACCAGGCATGGCTCTGAAACCCGCGCCCAGCGGCGATGCGGTTCCAAATGTCGGGTTTGATATCGTGGATGCTGTGAAACACTTCTACTTTTAACTTAGCCATATTCGCTCCCGTGCGTTTCCATTGTACATGAGCCGCTTGATTTTATTATTGTAATTTGCCTTGCAAAAGTGAAAACCGACGCGCGAGATTATATAATTGCGCCGGAGGTTCGTCCATGCAAAATTATACCTTTCGATTGAAATCCGGGCAGGATTTGTTCGACAGCATTCAGGAATTTGTGAACGAAAAGCAGATCGAAGCGGGGTGCGCGCTTTCCGCCGTGGGAAGCCTACGCCGCGCCGTGTTGCGGTTTGCGAACAAAAATTCATTCTCGGAATTTGAAGAATTCTTCGAGATCGCGTCTATCACTGGAACGGTATCAGTTCACGGCTCGCACTTGCACATTTCCATTTCCGATGCGAATGGGAAAACAATCGGCGGGCATATGGAATCGGGTTGTAAAATTTACACTACGGCTGAGGTTGTGATCCTGGCGTTCGATGATTCGATATATAAACGCGAGTTCGCGGAAGATTCAGGGTATGAAGAGTTGGCCGTGTATCGCTCGTAGAGGCGCAGCGAACCATGTGGTCAACGTAAAATTATTTACTGATGTTACGCACCGTCCCGAAGGTTGGTTTGGCGCAACAAGGCGCTTTCAAGGAAACCTTCGGGACGTTCTGCGTAAGGTGAGTTATTTATTCAACCCCGCAAGAAATTCTTCCTCATTTCTTACTGTCTTTTGCAAGCCAAGTCTTTTGCCTAACCGCGTCAGTTGTGGCGGATCGACGTAGGTTGTGGCAAGGATATCTTCCTGCCCAAGCACATCGTTGGCGTTGCCGTCGAGCAGGATTCGTCCCTGCGACATGGCGATGACGCGCTCGAAATTTTCGGCGCAGAAATCAATGTCGTGCGTGATGGTGATGACGGTCTTGCCGCGTTCACGTAAAACTTTGATCACATTCGCAATGCGCGCGATGTTTGCCGCGTCTTGTCCCGTCGTTGGCTCGTCGAAGATGACGATGTCCGTGTCCATCGCGATGACCGATGCCAGCGCGACCATCTTCCGCCAGGTTGCGGATAGGTCGTATGGATTCGTCTCCGTTTTATCAGATAACTCCGTCATCGCCAGCGCGTCTTTTACCTGACCTTCAGCCTGTTGCGCGCTCATCCCTAAATTTTTCGGACCGAAAGCGACCTCGACCCCGACATTCTTCGAGAATAATTGCTCGTCGGGGTTTTGAAATACATAACCGACCCGCCGCGCCATCTTTGCCACCGAATGTTCGCGCGTGTCCCAATCGCCAATTTTCACTGAACCAGAGGTAGGTTGAAGCAACCCATTGAAATGTTTGACCAGCGTTGTCTTCCCCGCGCCATTCTGCCCGACGATGGCTACCTGCCCGCCTGAATTAATCGTGAGAGAGAGTCCGCGCAAGGCTTGCACGCCGGTGGGATAGGAGAAGGTGAGATTTTGGATTTCGATGTTCATGATTACATTAGACTCTATCGGAAATAAAAACAGGGACGCAGAAAAACGCTGATGAACGCTGACGCAAGAAAAACTCTGCGTTTTCTGCGCGCTTCGCGGTCAGCGTCCAAAATACTTTGTTTGGCTTATTACCGATAATGTCTATTGTGTAGCAGACGTTCTCTACCGTCTGCCATCTCAAGGATAAGGTCCGCATGAGAGAATGCGGATTACACATTTTTGAACCCCTCCACCGCTTCCTCCAACGTGACCGGTAATTTATCTTTCTTCCATAACCCGATCTCTTTCGCCTTCCTCGCCACGGATGTGTAGCGCGAAATTCCAAAGCCTTTGCCAGCCAGCACATCTGAGGTTAGCGCTTCTTGCGGTTTTCCATCCTCAATGATCTGCCCCTCATGCAGAGCGACAACGCGGTCTGCGAAGTTGGCGATCCATTCCACTTTATGTTCCGCCATGATGACCGTCATGCCGCGTTCTGCCAGCGTGCGAATCACGCCGAAGACTTCGCGCGTGCCGATAGGGTCCATCTGCGAGGTGGGCTCGTCGAGGACGAGAACCTTGGGGTGCATGACCAGGATGGAGGTCAGCGCGACGCGTTGTTGTTGTCCACCGGAGAGGGAGTAGGGTGAGCGATCCGCTAATTCCGAGATGCCGGTCAGTTTCATCGCATCGTTGACACGTTGGATCATTTCCTCGCGCGGCACGCCGATATTTTCCAGCCCGAAAGCGATCTCCTCGAAAACCGTGTATTTCGCGCCGCTGATCTGGTTGAACGGATTTTGGAACGCCAGCCCGACATTCAATACCCACTCATGCAGATTCGATTTACTCGATTCCGCGCCGGCAACTTCAACCGCGCCCATGAGTTCGCCTTTGAAAAAGTGCGGAACGAATCCCGCCACCGTGTAGCACAACGTGGACTTGCCCGCGCCGTTCGGTCCAATGACCGCGACGAACTCGCCCTCGTTCACCTGTAAGTTGATATTTTTCAACACAGGCGCGTCGGTGAGCGGATATTTGTAAGTGACGTTTTGCAGGCTTACGATAGCCATAAGAATTTTCCTGTGATCAGAAGAATGGTGATGATGATCATCCCAATCCTGGCGGTTTGCTGGGTTCGTGAATCTGGGATCTCGAGGATGCTGGTTTCGACACGGCTGGAGTTGAAGGCGCGCGCTTCGATGGCAATGGCGCGTTCCTCCACTTCCAAAAGACTGCCGATCACCAGCGGAAGGACCAACGGCAACAGGGCGCGCGCGCGCGTAATGATGTTGCCCTGTGTTTCCAGTCCGCGCGAGCGTTGCGCGTCCAAGATGATGTTGGCTTTCGCAACATATTGGGGGATTAGTTGAAGCGTTGAAACGATGATGTATGCCAACCCACCGGGCAACCCTGCCTGTTTGAGCGAGATCATCAACGTGTCTGGGCGGGTGGTTAAAGAGAACAGAATAAAATTTGCCATAACGTACAAAATTCTGCCAGAGCTTTTGAATGCGAAGAGCGCCCCCTCGAGTTTTGGCGAGACGGGTCCAATCTCGAATAAGGGTGTTCCCGCGCCCCAAAACAAGGGCTGGATGAGGAAAACGGATACGATCAGGGGCCAGCTAATGTTGAAAACCAGTTGAAACATTCTCTTTGTAACTTGCCCCCAAACGGAAAGTGGCGTGATGACCGCAAGTAGGATGAAATAACCCGAGGAAGCGCTTGAAAATGCAAATCCGCCCAACAGAATGCAGAGCGTAAGAACAAATTTGGTGAGGGGGTTTAGCCTATGTAGCCCGCTTTCGCGGGCTACATAGATACTCAACGAATTCATATTACCGAACGCAGATCGTTTAGCGCGCTTTGAATCGCGTGGGGAGGGCGCGGAGGATGAACAGGACAACCATGAACGACAACATTTTATCGAACGGGTCCGATACGCTTCCCTGCGCAAGGACGGATGCCCAAATGTTTCCGCCGCTTGCCCTGAATGCCGCGACCAACAGGTCTGTGCCGCCGCCTGTCACGCCGCCGAATACGACAGCGGCAGTAGGCGCAGAAATGATCGCCGCGACCACACCCGTCACCAGCCCCGCCAACCCAACGTAGCCGCCATTTTGTAAAAGGAAGTAGCCGATGGCGGCTCCAATTACGATAGCCAGAACAAATACGATTGCATACTGCGAGATGAGGTCTCTCATGCTGGGAAAGACGGCAAAACCCTGGCTGGTGTCGATATTAATGAAAGCGAGGACGAACATGGCGAGCGAGAAGAAGAAGATCGCGCCGATCAACACAGAAACCCAACGAGGCGATTCTTTCTCAAACACACCACGCTTTCCGAAAAAGCCAGCCATTAAGCCAATGACAACCGCGACATAAAAGAAGGGTACAGCGAATGTATTTTGAAGGGGTGGAGGGACAACCCCCCAAAGAAGATTGGATAAACCGCCCGTCACTGCGCCTGCCCAAGGACCGACAAGCGCGCCTACCAGTACTGTGCCGATACTATCGAGGTAGATCGGTAATTTCAAGTAGAACACCAATTGTCCGATGACGATATTGATCGCAATTGCAATCGCAATGAGTACCAATGTTCTGGTGCTGAACTCTTTCTTGATATTTTCTACCATGTCATTTTCTCCTTTTCGATTTGATACTTACAACACCGCACGCCCGATTTTGTTTCACTTATTAAACCACGTTTTCAGGGTGGGGAAGAAGCGCGGTGAATCGGGTTGGAAGGAATTTCAAAACGAGAAATACGATGAATGCTGTAATGATCTTGTCTATAGGCTCTTTGACCAGAAAATACGAAAGGTCGAACATGAAATTCTCGAACACGATGGCCGCGATCAGCGATGACATGACCGCCGCGAGGACGGCAACGATCAAGCCTGTGATGATTACTTTCCACCAGTGTTTGAACCAACCGGCATTGGCGAGAAAACCAGTAACTAACCCGATCAACAACGGCACAGACCAATACGGCGCATAACCCGGCGAGACGAAACCAAGGATCAAGTTAGTCAACAAACCCGTTAACGCTCCCGCCCATGGGCCCGCCGCAACCGCGACGAAAACCGTCCCGATAGAATCAAGATACAGCGGCAAGCCTGTTTTCGATATCGCCAACGCGCCCGCTCCGTTGACGACGATTCCCAGCGCGGTCAATAGCCAGGCAATTCCTTTGAAGTTGCTTTTGATTTTTTCAAGCATTGTATACTCCTACTGTGTCGTCTTTTGCGCCAATTTTTCCATGCGTTCCAAAAACATTTCGATGAAATCGCGCGGACGAACGCCCAGCGCAACTTTCATGTTCGCGGGCTTTTTATTGTAATTATAAAAATCACCGATGGTCTTGCCGAGTGAAACTCCGCCAGAGATATCAACATCAACAGGCAGTTCTTGGTAATCGCATAATTCGGGCGCGAAGGTTAATGCGAGCGCGAGCGGATCGTTGATCACGCATCCTTGCACGCCTTGATACGCATCGTGAAATTCCATATAGAAACGCGTCGCATCGGCGATGAAACGCGTCAGCGGCGAATCGAGTCGAAGAAGGCGATCCACATCTCTCTGCGTCAGAACGCATTGATACGTCACATCCAGCGGAACGAGCGTGGTGGGAATCCCCGCGTGATAAACAATGTGCGCGGCGTGCGGGTCGGCATACGTGTTGAATTCTGCCAGCGCCGTGGTGTTGCCCTCGTAACGGATCGCGCCGCCCATGATGATCAACTCGTTGAGCGCGTTCACGATGCGCGGCTCCTGCCGAATTGCCAATGCGATATTCGTCAGCGGGCCGATTGCCACAAGTGTGACTTCATCCGGCGCAGACATGATCCGCTCGATGAGAAAATCGCATCCATGCCGACGGGTTGGCTGGGTGCGCGGTTCTGACAGCTTTGCGTAGCCCAAGCCTGTGTTGCCGTGCGTCTCGGGCGCGAGAAGCGACGGTTGTACGAGCGGCAGTTCGCATCCAACCGCAACGGGGATGTGAGTCGCGTTCGCGAGTTCCAAAATTGAAAGCGCGTTTGTTGTCGCTTGTGCGAGCGAGCAATTGCCGTGGACTATGCTCAGCCCTTCGAGAGAGATTTCTGGCGAAGCAAGCGCAAGCAAAATGGCAAGCGAGTCGTCAATGCCTGGGTCGGTGTCGAGGATGATGTGTTTCATAAAGAGTAATTGGTAATTTGTAAGTGGTGATTAAAATCTGGCGGTCGAGTAGCCCGAATGATCTTTGAGGACGTATCGAGACCAGAGGCTGGAGATTATTTCTGTGTAGGGTTGAAGGATCAGCATATTGCGAATTGGAGAACTAGAGAATTGTTCATTCGGGAATTGATTTCGCCAGCGATTCCATGCGCTGGATAAATACCTCGATAAATTCATCGCCGCGAACTTGAAGCGCAACTTTCATGTTGGCGGGTTTGTTTGTGGTTCCCAGAAAATCGCCGAACGTTTTGCCCATCGAGACGCCGCTGGAATGATCCACCTCCACATACAATTCTTTGAGCGTGAGTAATTCGGGGGCTATGACCGTTGCCAACGTGAGTGGGTCGTGCATGGCGCAACCCTCGCCGCCGTATGATTTGGAATGCGCAAAACAGGTTTCCACCGCGCTCTTGATGAAACGCGTAATCGGGGAGTTGACCTGGAGCAGGCGGTTGATGTGTATTGGTTTGAGCAGGCACTTATGCGTAACGTCCAGCGGGATCAACGTGATCGGTATCCCTGAATGGAAGACGATGTGCGCGGCGTGCGGGTCAACATAAATGTTGAACTCTGCTTGCGGCGTGACGTTCCCGTGTTCGAGAACGGCTCCCCCCATGATGACGAGTTCTTTCACGGCTTTTGCAAGTTTCGGCTCTTTACGGATCGCCATGGCAATATTGGTGAGCGGACCAATCGGAAATATGCTGAGTTCATTTGGCTCTGCAAGAACGCGCTCGATCAGATAATCCACCGCGTGTTGTTCGACAGGTTTGTTTTTGGGGTCGGGTAATTTCGCGTTGCCGACGCCGCTTTGTCCGTGGACGTGAGCCGAAGCGCGCAGCGGCTGAACGAGCGGTACAACGCTTCCCGCAACAACAGGGACGCCGCCTGCCTGTGCAAGTTCCAAAATGGCAAGCGCGTTGCGCGTGGCAGTCTCGAGCGTGACGTTGCCTTGCGTGGTGGTCAACGCTTCGAGTTTAATTTCAGGCGAGGCGAGCGCGAGCAGGAAGGCGAGGGCGTCGTCAATGCCAGGGTCGGTGTCTATGATGATTCGTTTGGGCATATGAGTTATTGGTAATTTGTAATTGATGGTTGAGTGAATGAGTTAGGCTAGTGGCATCGAGACTAGAGACTGGAGACTAGAGACTTGTCGTGAGCCTGGTCGAAGGGCTGGAGATTAGGTTTTCCACTTCGTCTTTTGTGGGCAATGAAGGTTGCGCGCCGAATTTTGTTGTTGCTAACGCGCCACACGCGCAACCGAAACGGACAGAGTCTTCGAGCGATTTGTTTTCTAGAATAGATATGGCAAACCCTCCAATGAAGGCGTCGCCCGCGGCGGTGGTATCCACGACATCCACTTTGAACGTGTCTACCTGTTTACTTGTGTCCGTGTTTACCAGCAATGCGCCTTTACTTCCCAGGGTCACGATCACATTTTTCGCGCCGCGCTTCAACAATTCTCGCGCGGCTGATTCGGCGGAGGCGATGTCGCCTACCCCTTGGTTGGTCAAGATAGATAATTCCGTTTCATTAGGGATGAGAAAGTCTGCGAGCGAGATCAATTCATCGGGCAGGGTTTGTGCGGGGGCAGGATTTAAAATGACTCGCGTCCCATTTTCGTGAGCGTGTTGCGCGGCACGCAGAACGGCGGGGAGGGGGATTTCCAGTTGGAGGAGGAGCAATTGGAATTTGGTAAATGAGATCTTGTCTACATTGGCAGTTGAAACGTTTCCGTTCGCGCCTGCTGAAAGCACAATGCTATTTTGTCCGCTCGAGTCAACAACGATAATTGCTGTTCCTGTGGAAGAATCATCTCGTTGAACTAGAGTCGCATCCACTTTATTTTGCTTGAGATTCTCTAGGAGAAAACCGCCGAAGTTGTCATTACCCACGCGACCCATCATCGAAACTTTCGCTCCGAGCCTCGCCGCGGCGACCGCTTGATTCGCGCCTTTGCCACCGGGGATTACGCGCAAATCTTCGCCGCTGATTGTCTCGCCAGGTTGCGGAAAGCGCGGCGCGCGCACGACGAGATCTGTGTTGAGGGAGCCGACGACGAGGATTTGATTCATGTTCGGATTATAAGACAAGTGACAGTCATCTTTAAGATGACTGTCACTTTGAGGAGTGCCCCCACGGGGACGCGGGGCGATTCACTAATCATTCATTTCCCCGTGCGCAAGCGCAGGGAACCGGCGAGGGTTTGATTAGTAACCGAAGATCAGGCGTTCGAGGAGCGGACCGAACACGGAGATAACTCTACTCATCATCGGGGGAAAAACACACACGCACGCGCACAGCAAGCACACAAACACAATTGTCCCGATGATGTAATTACGAAACGTCTTCGACGTGTAAAAGTCTTTCACCCGCTGGTCGTAAGGGTTGACCCTCTTCTGCGGTTCTTTCATATCCTGCTCCTTGACCCAACGTAATGAGCATCGAACCTAACCCGCAACGGACTGCGCCGCTCGACCACATACGGCTTGCACAGTTGCGCCTCTTGCCTTGCCCATTGGAAGCGGGCGTAGACCAGAACCGCGAACTGGTTGGCTTCGTTCAAGCGGGCGCACACCCTAACCAACTCGAACACGTCTGACATTCTTCTTGTCCCCCCGTTCTTGTTTTGATAATCGGTTCTTGGCATAGTCAAGTAGATCGTCCTTGTTATCTTCATTCAGCAGATGATAGATGTGTACGATCTCCGTGACGGTCTCATCGTTGTTTGGTTTCATGGGGAGGATGCCAGCGATACGGTAAACATTATCGGACGGCAACTTGAACGCTTTTGCAATGCCATCACAAATCTTGCGACCGGGTTCGCGTCCTCCACTGTAAATCAAACTAAGGCTAGATTCATTGATCCCCGCTCTTCTAGCCAATTCAGCACGAGTCCAGTCCCGCGCTCGCAATTCATCATCCAGCCAATCTACAAATGCCTTTGCCATAGTCAAGAACATTGTGACATTTTTTAAGATTACACGGGTAAATTCCCTCTTGACATCTGTCAACTTCTGTTATAGACTTTGCACAAGTCAAGTATATCTTTTCAGGAGCAACCCACTCATGCCAACACTCACATTCTACGTTACTGATGATGTAGCCGTCCAACTCAAACAGGTTTTACGAAAGAGAAGCCAAGCAACCGGCGTGAAGGTTTCTCGTGGAGACCTCATCACTCCGTTTGTAAAGAAACTCCACAAGCAAGAGTTTCCAAAGAACGGCAACGGACACGCGCAACCCGTCGCGCCCGCCGAAGACAGATGGCAGAAGATACACGACGCCGCGCGTCATGCCGATGAACAAGACGGGGAGGATGGAATCCAATGAGCGCCGCGCCCAAAGCCCCTCACTGCGTCGAATGTTCCCGCACCGACGTGCCTCTCAAGCCCGCCAATCAATACGAGTTCCTCGCCGCCATCGGCAGGCACATTCCCGCTGATCTGCTCTGCGAGAGCTGCGCGGGCCTGGTCTGCCGCGATCTCACGGGTAACAGCACCTACATCCTGCCACCCGATCTCACCGCGCATTGGTTGAACGAGGAGGTGAAGTGATGAAATGGCAAACACTCAACGAATTGCAAGAACTTGATGGCTACGTCCGAGGTGTGCCGCTAGTTAACTTAGACGAAGATGTTACAAACATTGACAAAGAAGTAGCCGAACAAGACCCATGCCAAGAATGCGGCGGTCAGATGGAGTATGTGCCAATGAT
>JAJTXU010000055.1 GCA_021462845.1 Anaerolineales bacterium | reverse complement strand
AATCTCGGGCATGGGCTTTTCCGTGTAGGTTGGGTTGTGAGAGACACAACTTTACCCGAAAAGCCCTGCTTCTTTCACCTATTTTTGGCGAAGGTATTGAATAAGAAGTGTATAAGAAAATGCCTGCCGATGGGAAAGGCAGGCATTTGTTGCGATGTTCAACGCGAGCGATCATTGACCTGCGACCGGTCGCCAGGCTGGGTCGAAATCCACTTCGGGATCATCGGTGAGACGGGTGCGGCCGCCGCCGCTAACGGTGGAAAAATAAATATCGCGGTTGCCATCGCCGTTCGAACTTTCAAAGATGATCCATAACCCATCCGGCGAAAATTCCACATCTTCGATTGGCGTTGGCAAAATCAGTTTGGTCGGGGTCAGGGTATCATGTCCTGCGAATGGAATGCTCATCAACCACGGACGCGTCGGGGCGAGGTTGCGCTGGTTGAAAAATACGGTTGAGCCGTCTAACGACCAGAACGGCAGGTAATCCCACAATTGCTGTCCACTGCGAACCAATTGCACCTTGTCCTCGCCGTTAGCTGACATTGCCCAGACTTGATACGCGTTCAAGCGCTTAACCGTGTAGACGATCATCCTGCTATCGTGAGACCAGGAGGGTTGCGAACTCGCGATATCGCCATCCGTTGTGGTGAGGCGGGTTATTTTGCCGGTGGCGAGTTCCAGTGTGTAAATTTCGTTTTGCCCATCCCGGTTGGAGGTGAAGGCGATGCGCGTCCCATCGGGAGACCAGGCTGGGTCAAAGTCCGCGCCGAGGGCTTCGGTAAGTGGCGCCACTCCGCTCCCATCGGCATTCATAACATACAGGCTTGAATCGGTGTATGCGTTTTCGTAAAACTCACCGCGCACCCGGCATGGAGAAATAAACGCCAACTGCGCTCCGTCCGGCGACCATGATGGCTGACAGGCGCCTTGTTCGAGGCTGGTGAGTTGGACGGGATTTGCGCCATCGGTATCGATGATAAAGATTTGCGGGATTCCCAGCCGTGTGGACGCGAACGCAACCTGCCCGATCGTTCCGCCAAGTTGGGTTGGCGCCCCAAGCGACGAGGGATCGACCGTGGGGGTGCCGGTCGGCTTCAGTGTGGCAGTTGCGAGTTTTGTGGGCGTAGGCGTGAACGTGGGTTGAAACGTTGCCGTCGCTTCCGCAACAGGCTCGGTCACGGTAGTCGTTACGGTTGGCATGGGAACGTTTGTCTGAACCGCTGGGGGGAACAGGAACGGGATGCGAAGCGATTCCAATGAATTCAGTAACGCGGGCGGGATGAACTGCGGCGCAAAACGAACCGCGCCCACAATCACTGCCGCGCCGATCAACAACAGCCATAAAATAGCGGTAACGAACCGGCGGAAAAATCCCTTCTTTTTCCGCTTCGGAGGCTTAAAGATAGGTCCGTCCTCTTCAGGCGCAAGCAGTCCGCTGGATGGACTCATACCCGGCGGTGTGGATGCGCGTTCGATCGCGCCCATCTCGTACGGTTCGGACCTGTTTTCTGCCGGAGCCGGCTGGATTACGTAATCTCCCGGCAGGCGTTGGGTCTTGCCTTTGGAACCCAGCAGGGAATTCTTGAACTCCTCCGCGTTTTGAAAGCGTTCGGCCGGGTCGATACCCATCGCGCGTTCGATGGCGGAGGCAAGCCGCCGCGACACCTTGCCATTGCGTTTACGCAACGGCGTGAGTTGCGTGTTATCCATCGCGCGGGCAAGACCGTCTTCCGGGATGATGCCGCTGAGCGCCGCATATAACGTGGCGCCAAGCGAATAAATATCTGTGCGCGGATCGGTGCGGGCTGTGCCGTATTGCTCCGGGGGCGAATAGCCCGGGGTCATGGCGCGCGCGCCGGTGGTGGTTGCCTGGCTTCCATGCAACACTTTTGCCAAGCCAAAATCCACAAGAAAGACATGTCCATCCGGCGTAATCTTGACATTGCCCGGTTTCAAATCACGGTGCAAAATAGGAGGCTTGCGCGTGTGTAAATATTGGAGCGCGTCGCACATCGCCGCGCCGAGCAGGACGGCTTCATCTTCTGTGATGTTGCCCTGTCGCTCCATACGTTGGCGCAGGTCTTCCCCCTCGATGTAATCCATCACCAAATATTGTCCCTGATCGCCGATGACGAAATGATCGGTCACGCGCGGAAGATTCGGATGGCGAAGATTCGCAAGGATCACCGCCTCGAGCCTGAACTGCCGCGCATATTCGTCGGTGGTAAACAGATTCTCCTTAACGGCAACGTCCACGCCAAGGTTTTCATCCACCGCCCGGTAGACGGAACCCATGCCGCCCTGCCCAAGAATTTCAACGATGCGGTATCGTTTATGAAGTAATGCGCCTCGCTCAAGTGTCATCGAAAACGTTATGCTCCCAGAAAATAGGACTAGATTTGGGATTATATCAACAGCCTTCCCCTATATCTTCGGGTCTGCCAATTTGAAACGAAAAAACAACTCCGGCGCGCCCGCTGAGATCCAATAACCGACAAGCGTATAACGAAAATATCGCAGGAGCAATGGAATGAAACTTTCACCATCCGGCAACACCGCGCCCAACCCGCGCCACAGGATGAAAACCCCGATCAAGCCGATGAAGAATCTCAGCGCCCGCTTCGCGCCCGGACCGTCTGCCTGATACCCGCCCCGCGACAGGATCCAAGCCAGTCCGGCGAAAAGACCGAAGAACGTCCCCGCGGAGGTGACGATGGTCTCCAGGGAAGCCGGGGCAGGCAACTCGTCGGAAGCGCGAAGCGCATTGACGCGGAATTCCTCCGGGAATGTGTAACCATCCAGATGCGCCGCGCTGAAGTATCCAAGCGCGATCATTAACAAAGAAACTGCGAAAGCCAGCGACATTTGAGTTGTGACCGGTTTTGTTTTCAACCACGCCGCAGTCGAATCCCAAAACCGCAGGATGAGCCACAACACTGCCGCGCCCAGCGCCCAACCCGCCAGCACATCGTGAACAAAATGGACGCCGAGATAGAGGCGCGAGAAACCGATGAGGAAAACGAGCGCGATTGACAGTATCCATGCAATGCGCTTTCCGATCCATGCGGCAATCGTCCCCCACACCGCCGCCGCGTTCTCGGCATGCCCGGAGGGAACCCCAAACGAAGTTTCAGCCGTCAGCCCTTGCACCTCCGCGCTCACCCAGTATGGACGCGGACCGGCAAACCACAACTTAAAGTAGAAATTCAAACTCACGTTGGCGATCAACGCAAACGCCACGCGCATACCCAGCCCGGCGTCTACGCTCCAATAAATGAACAGCAGGACGAGGAAGAAAAAATCCTGCGAGCCGAGGAACGTAAAAAACTGCATGGGCGCTTCGAGCCAGCCGCCCAGCGCTTGAATGGCAAGTATCCAATCGATCCCGTTTTGAATCAAAGAACCCATCTCTTCCTCCTCATTGGCATTTTAAGCGCAACACTGTTCACGTTGCGCAATTTGCAAGATGAATCTTGCAGTACTTTCTTTCAAGCAAACCTGATAGAAATACCCCTCTCCAGTATTTGACGCGCAACCTCCTTGTATTGTACACTACCCCCCGATGAAAAAATCGCCCGAAGCCCCTCTCTCACGCTGGTGGGATTGGACATCCGTCATTCTGCTGATCGTCCTTTTGCAAATTGCCGCATCGCGCCTCATCGCCACCCAATGGACAGAGGATCTGGGCTTGATTCGCGGCTTCACCTGGATAGGCTCCATCATCGGGCTTTCGTTGGGCTATAGCACATTCCGCCGCGGCGCAGCGCGTTGGCTGTCCTTCTTCTATATGCTCCTTCTGCTTCCACTACTGTGGACCTCCCTCATCGAAGGACCGGTGAAAGTGGAGGAAAAACTGCTCAGCGTCGGCGGCAGGTTGCTTTTTTCGATCTCGGAATTTGTCGCGCGGCGCCCTGTTGAAGACCCATTGTTCTTTATCGCCATCATGTCGATCATGTTCTGGGTGTTGAGCGCCTCGGCGGGTTATGCCCTTACGCGCCGCCAGAATTTTTTGCTTGCCACCCTGCCATCCTTTCTCGGGGTTCTCATCATCCAAAGTTATGATAACGCGATCGCGAGTCGCTTGTTGCTGATCGGCTTTTTTATTCTCTTCGCGCTTCTCCTCCTGGGAAGATTGAACTTCTTAACCCAGCAATCGCAATGGAAACAATCGCGGGTGTTCCTCTCGCCCGAAAACAGCATCGACCTGACCGGCGGCATGGCGATCATGGCGAGTCTCATCCTCCTCACGGCATGGCTGACCCCCTCCTCCATCCTGCGCATCGAAGCCGCGCGCCGCGCCTGGAACCGCGTTTCGGAACCCTGGCAAAACTTTACCGAACGGTTCGAGAATGCCGTCACCGCGTTGGACTCTCCCAGCGGCGGCAGACCCGGTGAATTCTTCGGCACCGAACTCGAACTCGGTTCCGGCTTCCCGCTTTCCGATGTATTGATGTTCAAAGTGGAAGCGCCTGAACTCCCGTTCGACAAAAAACCGCCGCGCTATTACTGGCGCGGGCGCGCGTACGATTATTTTTCAAACGACCAGTGGTACACCACCGGCACAACACGCGAGGAATATTCCCCCGCCAACCCACTGCCCGGGGTCGACGACACGAACGCGGCAACGTTTAACTTCAACACCGGCGAACAACGGATTTCGTTGTTGTACTCCCCCTCGCAACCGGTCTGGGTCAGCCGGCCCGGCTCCATGCTCACCGCGCCCGGCGGAGACCAATTGGATATCGTTTCATGGAACGCAACCCCCAGCATCCTGCCGGGTGAAACCTACCAGGTGGAAGCCGTGCTGAACAACCCCACCATCGAGGCTCTGCGCGCGGCGGGAACAGAGTACCCAAAATGGGTAACCGACAAATACCTGCAACTCCCGGATAATTTCTCACAACCCATCGGCGGACTCGCGCTTGAAATCACAGCAAACGCAGAAACTCCCTACGATAAAGCCTTTGCCATCACGCAATACCTGCGGACGAACATCGAATACTCGCCGACCATCCCATCCGCGCCGCAAGGTGTAGACCGGCTCGAATGGATTCTTTTTGAACACAGAAAAGCCTACTGTGTGTATTACGCCTCGTCAGAAATTCTCATGCTGAGGTTTCTGGGAATCCCCGCGCGTATGGCGGTTGGTTTCGCGCAAGGAACAGGCACCACGCCCGGGGAGGGATTCGCCGGCGAAGTGGAGGAGATCGAGGTCAACACCTTCACCGTCCGCAAAGAGAATGCGCACGCCTGGCCCGAGGTCTACTTCCCCGGCATCGGCTGGGTGGAATTTGAACCCACCGGCAACCAGGCTCCACTGGACCGCCCGCTTGCCCCGCGCGAGGACGATTCGCCGGCAGGCTTGCTCAACCCCGGTACCTTGATTGGCGAAGAACAACTCCCCGAGGAACCCATCGACCCGAGATTGGAAGATGAGCCTACAGACGCCGGGACAACACAACCCGCCTCGCTTCTTCCGACCTTATATCTGCTCCTCACCCTCAGCGTTATCGCCGTTGCGGCGTTTTACCTCAATCGAAGATACTCGCTGTCGAATCGTTTGCCCTCCATTATGCGCGCCACCATCGAACGGAACGGTATCGAAACCCCGCGTTGGATCCTCAACTGGGAACGCTGGGCGAAACTCTCCCCCATCGAAAAATCCTTTGAAAGCATCAACTTCGGGCTTCGCCAAATGAACGCGCCGGCGCAAGTAGACGCCACCCCCATCGAACGCGCCGACAAACTTATGCGAATCCTGCCCGACGCCGCCCCGCCCATCAAAATACTTCTGGACGAACACCAGACATCCCTTTATACTTCCAGAACAGCAGACGCCGTGGAAGCGCGGCGCGCGGCGTTTGCGCTACGTTCACAGATACTCCTTGCCCGCATCCGTCACTTTTGGACGGGCAAATATTCACCGAGAACCTAGTTACCCTCAAAGGACATCTCATGGCGACGATCACGGCAAAGGCGAAAGCCATCACGATTAATGACCAGGTGATCGCAGTCACCAAGCAAGCAGAGAAGATTCGCGCCTCGATCGACGCCAGTGCCTCCCCAAAATCGCTTGAAGAATTGAAAACTCTCGAGACCTCGCTCCAGCGTATCAGCGAGACGCTCGTCCCATTCGAACAACGTTTCAGCCACCTGCAAGCGCTCGCGGGGATAGGGCAGATCGTCAACTCCACGCTCGAAATAGACGAAGTGCTCCAGACTGTGATGGACACCATCGTCCGCCTCACCGAAGCTGAGCGCGGATTCCTCATGTTGCGCGACGAACGCGGCGAGATGGTCATCCGCATTGCGCGGAATTGGGAGCAGGAGTCTATCAATCAGAGTGAATCGAACATCAGCCGCACGATCGTGCAAAAAGTGATCGACACCGGCGAGGCAATACTCACCACCAACGCGCTCGAAGACAAACGCTTTAGCGGAACGGAAAGCGTGATCGCTTTCAACCTGCGTTCCATTTTATGCGTGCCGCTGATGGTGAAGACCGAACTGACCGGCGTGATCTACACCGATAACCGCATCCGCACGGGGATCTTTTCCGAGTCAGACCGCGACTTGTTGATCGCGTTCGCCAACCAAGCCGCGGTCGCCATCGAGAACGCGCGGCTGTTCTCCTCCCTCAAACGGACGCTCGCCGAAGTGACCGAACTCAAGAATCTCATGGACGACGTGTTCGCGTCCATCGTTTCAGGCGTGTTAACTGCCGACGTGCAGGACCAGATCACCCTGTGTAATCGAGCCGCCGCGTCCATTTTGGGGCAAGCCTCCGCCGAGATCGTCGGCAGGAAGATCGATGAAGTTGTTCCCGCGTTTGCGAGCAACATCATTCCGCATCTCGAATCGGTTCGCAACACCGACAAGCCCATCGTCGGGTTGGAACTCAGCCAAACCCGCGCCGAGGGCGGCAATGTGGATTGGCGGTTGAACCTCTCCCCATTGAAAGACGCGGGACAAAAAACGCAAGGCGTGGCAATCGTGTTGGACGATTTGACCGAACGCAAAAAACTCGAAGCCCAGCGCGGATTATTGCAACGCATGGTGTCGCCCGCCGTGCTCGATCAGATCGACCCAAATAGTTTGCAAGTGGGCGGCAAGAAAGTTTTCATCACGGTCTTGTTCGCAGACGTGCGCGGATTTACATCCTACAGCGAGAAACATTCGCCAGAGGAACTTGTCGCTGTCTTGAATCAATATCTCGCCGCCGCCGCCGATGCGGTGCTGGCGCAAGAAGGAACTGTGGATAAATTCCTCGGCGACGCGGTGATGGCATGGTACAACGCGCCGATCCTGCAACCCGATCACACATTGCGCGCGGTAAAGTCTGCGCTCGCCATCCGCGAGGCGATTGCAAGATTACATTCTGAGTTACCCAAAGAGGCGCATCTCGATTTCGGCGTGGGCATTCACTACGGCGAAGCGGTGCTAGGTTGGATCGGCACCGAAAAGCGACTCGAGTTCACCTCGCTGGGCGATAGCGTGAACACGACTAAACGCATTCAGGAAAACGCGGCGAAAAATCAGATCCTCATCAGCAAAGAGGCATACGAGCGCGTGAAAGAGGACGTGGAGGCAAATCCCTTCGCGCCGCTGACCGTGAAGGGCAAGGCTCAGCCGTTGGAGGTGTATGAGGTGATGGGGTTGAAGAGTGGGTGATGGAGTACGTGGTAATTGGTAATTGGTAATTGAGGAGAATTAGAGGATTGGAGAATTGGGGGAAGAGAGACTGGAGATTAGAGACTGGAGATTGGTAATTGGTAACTGATATTACGCAGTTGAGGTCGATTTGGTTCTCGTAATGCGACATTTATGTCGCTCTTGCGCAAGAATGGCTGGAACTGCGAGGTGAATCTCGCATTACGGTCTTTACTGCGTAAGGTGAATTGGTAATTCATGGAGGCTGGCGTGGATATTGACATTGCTCTCTTAGCGCAACGAGTGGCGACAGTTTTGATCCCGTATCTGGTGAAGGGCGGAGAGGCGTTCGCGGGCGAAACAGGAAAAAAACTGGCTGGCTTGTGGGAAAAGTTCAAGCCGAAGGTGGAGGAGAAGGAAGCGGCAAAAGAGATTATCCAGGATCTGAAATCGACGCCTGACGACAAAGGCGCTCAAGACTCTTTTGAGTACCAGATCAGGAAGATCCTCGAAAAGGATTTGAAATTCGCCGAGGAGGTTTCGATCACGATTGGAGAAATTGACGTTTCGTCTATGCAGGCTGGGAATGACAGCATTCTGGTAAAAAGAGATGTAAAAGACAGCACTATTCAAACCGGTAGAAACAATCGCATTATTCATGCTGGAACATATATCGAGGGAAATGTCTACAAGGGACCCGATCCCAAAAACCCGCAAGACGCCTTAAAAGCCTATCGAACGGTGATGGCGAGCCTGACTTCCAGTATTTCGATGCGCGGCATTGACTTAACCGCCTCAGACCCGAACACACAGCGGACAATCGGCTTGGCAAATGTATACATAGATTTAGACACAACCTCCCAAGTTGAATTCGAAGAGCCGCGAGGAAGGATGAAAAAACAGGCAAAGGACATGGCTGACGCGACCGGCGCATCGGCTGATGTTGAGATGGAATTTCTGCGGCGGGAAGAAAAAACAAACCCATTATCCTCTCTTCAAGCGGTAGTTGAAAACCGATCTCTCGTTATCAAGGGCGACCCCGGAAGCGGAAAATCTACATTTGTAAGTTTCCTAACCTATTGCCTTTCCACAAACACCACCGACAACCTCAAAGGCTGGAAAAAGGAAGACGCGGACCTCTTGCCAGTGATCGTGGTCCTGCGCGATTTTGTAAAAGCCTTCAAGAAATTACCGGAACAAGCCGAGCCTCACCACATCTGGGATTTCATTGAAAAACGGTTGAAAGATCAAAACTTATCCAAAGCATCCAAGCCTATTCACGAACTACTGGAAGAGGGAAAAATCATCCTGTTTTTCGATGGGTTGGATGAAGTTTCCACGACTCCGCAACGCGTGTTCGTGCGCGACGCGGTTCATGCCTTCGTAAAAAGATTTTCAAAAAACCGCTTCGTCGTAACCAGCCGCATCCTCTCTTATGTAGAGCCGAAGGACGGGGAACCGAATTTACGCCTGACAGGCTTCCCCGAGTTCGAACTTGCGCCATTCAACAATAAAAAGATACAGTCGTTTATTGACGCTTGGTACAAAGAATTGACAGACTTGGGCGTTGTAACTTCTGAAATCGTGGGCGAACTGAATCTGGGTCTCAAAAACGCCATTCGCCGGCGCGAATTAAGCAAGCTTGCTCCGAACCCGCTTTTGCTCACTGTTATGGCGGTGGTGAACACACACAAAGGACGCTTGCCCGATGCTCGCGCATTGTTGTACAAGGAAACGGTTGAGATATTGTTATGGCAATGGGAACAATCCAGCAAGGGACGGGATGCGGCGCGCCTGCGGCAACTGATGTTGGAAGCGGAGTGCGCAGACGCGGACCTTGAACAGGCGATCTGCAAACTGGCTTATGAAGCGCACGCGCAAACGGACATCAACAGCAAAGACCCAGAGTCTCTGGCAGGGATTAGCGAACTCAGCCTGCAAAAAGAATTAGCCTCCATCAACAAGGGCGATTTGAACTGGGCGGCAAGCGTGATCGAAACGATGAAACTGCGGGCAGGGTTACTGCTCGAACGCGATAACAACATCTTCACCTTTCCTCATCGTTCATTTCAGGAATTTCTGGCTGGCTCGTATCTTGATTCAAAAGACGATTTCGTTACCCTTGCAAAGGGACTCGCCGACAACCAGCCCCTTTGGCGGCAAGTGATCCTTTGGGCGGTCAGCCGCCGCGTATATATTCGAGGTTCGGTTGACGGGCCTCTGGCGCTGGTAGCGGAGCTATGCCCAAGCCGCGCTTGCCAGGAGGAAAAGGAATGGGCAAGGGTCTGGCTGGCGGGAGATATTCTTCTCGAAATCGGCTTGAACCGCGCCGAGCGTTCTGAACTTGGGAAAGACCTGTTACCGCGCGTTCAGAATCGTTTGAAAGAATTGATCCAAGGCAACCGCCTCACCCCGCGCGAACGCGCCGAAGCCGGCGACACCCTCGCCAAACTCGGCGACCCGCGCTTTGACGCGGAACATTGGCATTTACCCAAAGAACCATTGCTTGGGTTTGTTCACATCCCCGCCGGTGAGTTTTTGATGGGCACGCAAGAGAAGGATATCAAAGGTTTGATCGAAAAATTCAGGGGAGAGGAGGATTGGTATAAAGACGAAATTCCTCAGCACAAATTGCAACTCCCCGATTACTACATGGCGCGTTACCCCGTGACGGTGGCGCAATTCAAGAACTTTGCAGAAGACAGCGGGTATACGCCACAGAATGAGAACAGCCTGCGCGGAATTGCCAATCACCCCGTTGTGTATGTAACATGGTACGACGCGCTTGCGTACTGCAAATGGCTGAATGAAAAACTCAGAGAAGTCGCGCCCGGTCGAAAGGCTGAAAGCGAAACGGAAGAAAAGTTCTGGCGCGGAATTGAATCAGGCAATCTTGCAGTCACCTTGCCTAATGAAGCCGAGTGGGAAAAAGCGGCAAGAGGCATGGATGGAATTGTGTTTCCATGGGGAAACGAGTTCGATCAGGAGAAAGTGAATAACAACATGATCGTCGGCTCTACTAGCGCGGTGGGGTGTTTCCCCGCCGGGCACAGCCCGTATGGTTTGCTCGATATGAGCGGCAATGTCTGGGAGTGGATCCGCAGTGAGTTCAAAGAATATCCGTTTGACCCGAAAGCAAAACTTGATAAGATCGAGGAGCGCAATATTCACCGCGTGGTGCGCGGCGGCGCGTTCTACGATGTTGAGTGGCACGTCCGCTGTGCGTATTCGGCGCAGGCTCAACCCTGATTACTGGGACGACCCTCAGGGGTTTCGTGTGGTGGTGTCCCCATTTTTCTAAACTCTGTACTCTGAAGTCTCTGGTTCTCTGAGGCTCTGATTCTCTTGGTTTTAAAAAAATTTTTTGGTTTTTGGAGGTATCCATGAGCGGACAAGAAATGCCCATCTTCACACGCACGTTCGATTTCCTGACGTGGCTCTTGCCAATTACAAATCACTTTCCCACGGCGCACAGACACACCTTCACCAAACGGTTATTAGATGCGGCGTTCGATTTGCGCGAACAACTTGAAGCCGCGAATCACAGAATGGGAAAGGAACGGCTTGTACTTCTTAAAGACGCCGACGAATCGCTTGACAAGGTTAGAACCTATCTGCGCCTTGCCGCCAAATGGAACTGGCTCTCGCAAGGACAATACCATCATGTTGCGGCGATGGTGGCAGAGATCGGGAAACTGCTAGGCGGCTGGAAGAAAGTGACTTCACCATAGCAACCCGCGGTTGTACCGCTGTTGCGGGGATACGCTCGAACATCACCGCGTGGTGCGCGGCGGCGCGTTCAACAATAATGAGAGGAACGTCCGCTGTGCGTATCGGAACAGGAACAACCCTGATAACAGGAACAACAATCAGGGGTTTCGTGTGGTGGTGTCCACGCTTTTCTTGTTTTGCCGAAATGTCTGTGCGGGCTGAGCCTTCACAGTTGAGGCGCCTTAGAAAAATGGCGGGGCGTATTCCTGGCTGACCTGTTCCCCTCTTCTTGTAGGAGAGAGCAAAGGTCAGGCAAATATAGAAGAGCCCCGTTTCCCGGTCTTTCGACTTTGCTCAAGACCTGAAACGGGGCAAATCATCCTAATGTATACCCAACTCTACTCTTGGGATAACCTCCTCCTCGCCTATCGCAAAGCCAGCAAGGGAAAACGCGGGCATGCGAACGTGGCAGGGTTCGAATACCGGCTGGAGGATAACCTGCTCGAAGTACAGCGCGAACTGCGAACAAAGACATATGCTCCGGGGGAGTATCACAGTTTCTACATTCACGACCCCAAGAAACGGCTGATCTCCGCCGCGCCCTTCCGCGACCGCGTCGTTCATCATGCCCTATGCAATTTGATCGAACCCATCTTTGAAAGATCGTTCATCTTTGATTCCTACGCCAACCGCATCGGCAAAGGCACGCACAACGCCCTCGACCGCGTCACCCAATTCGCCCGCCGCTTTCGTTACGTTCTCACCTGCGATATCCGCCAGTTCTTTCCAAGCATTGACCATGAAATTCTATTCCGCCTTCTGGCAAAAAAGATCGCAGACCCCGACACGCTCTGGCTTGTTCAAAGGATCCTGCAAAGCGGCATCGGCGTGCTGTCTGAGGAATACCAAATGGTCTATTTTCCAAACGACAACCTCTTTGCCCCGCATCGCCCGCGCGGCTTGCCCATCGGCAATCTCACCAGCCAATTTTGGGCAAACTGCTATTTAAATCCGTTCGATCACTTCGTTCAACGCGAATTACATTGCCGGGGCTACGTCCGCTATGTGGACGATTTCCTCCTGTTCTCGAACGACAAGCGCGAATTACTCGAATGGCGTCGGGAGATCATCGAACGTCTCCAAAAATTTCGTCTCACGCTCCACGAAAAGAAAGCGCAGGCGCGGCTCGTGACCGAGGGAATTCCATTTCTTGGCTTTTCAGTATTCCCCGACCGCCGAAGATTGAAACGCCGCAAGGGAATTGCCTTTCAACAAAAATACCAACAACTCTTGCTAGACCATGCGGAAGGCAAAATATCCCGCGCTCAAATCACAGCTTCTGTGCGGGGCTGGGTAAACCACGTCCGTTACGCAGACACCTGGGGCTTGCGACGATCCATCCTCACCCATCTCTAACACCCAATTCTCTAATTCTCTAATCTCCAGTCTCTAATCTCCAGTCTCTAATCTCTAGCCCCCAATCACTTCCCTCACAAACCCCACCACCTGCCCCATCCCCTTTTCAACCAACCCCGCATTGATAAACTCATTCGTCGTATGCGCGCCGCCGCCGGTCGTGATTCCCAGCACGAGCGCGGGATAGCCTTTGCTGAGTGGGATGTTCGCGTCCGTCGAGCCGATGGTGAGCGCGGGTTCGAGTCCCT
This sequence comes from Anaerolineales bacterium, assembly GCA_021462845.1. Taxonomy (GTDB): domain Bacteria; phylum Chloroflexota; class Anaerolineae; order Anaerolineales; family Villigracilaceae; genus Defluviilinea. Next base: position 9,258 of record JAJTXU010000055.1, on the reverse strand, counting down.
GCTCGCGGATGCACTCCTGCGCGAGTCGAATCAGCGGATGACTCGTGGGAATCTCGCCGGCAGGACGCGCCCCGATCACCTCCGCTTCAAACGCGACGTCAGCCTGACTCGCCACCTGAATCTTTTTCTCCACCTTCGAGACCAACTCCGCCAGCGACTCCCGCCCCTCCGAGCGCAAATCCAACTCCATCCACGCATCGGAGGCGATCACATTGATCGAAGTCCCGCCAGAAATTTTCCCCACATTCATCGTCGTGCGCGGCTCCTTCGGCAATTCAAGCGTAGTCAACTCGGCGACAAGTTTCGACAACTCATGGATCGCGGACGGCTTGCCATAATCGGACCATGAATGTCCGCCCGCCGTCTTCGCAGTGACGCGATACCGCTTCACGCCGGTTCCGCGATGATAGACACAGCCAAAAGCCATCCCCTCGAGGACGAGATAACCGGTCACCTCCGCGCCGAAACGATCAACGACCGCCTTCATGCCGCGCAAGTCGCCAAGTCCCTCCTCGCAGACGTTTGCGACGAACCAGATTTCTCTTCCTTCCGCGCTGAGCGGAGCGTTAGCGAAGTCGAAGCGCAGTTCACCTAATGACCACAACAACCCAAACAACGCCGCAACGCCGAGGGAGTTATCTCCAATACCGGGACCGTAAACTTTTTCACCCTCGCGCCGAACGTGCAGATCGGTCTCACTTGGAAACACCGTATCCAAATGCGCCGACACGATCAACGGCTTGTTGTTTGACGACCCACTTTCTACTTTCCACTTTCCATACACATTCCCCACATCATCAACCGAAACATCCAACCCCTCGCGTTCGAACAACCCGCACACAAACTCCGCCCGCTTCCCCTCCTCAAACGTCGGCGCGGGAATCTGTTGAATCCGAATCGCCAGATCAACCACACGCTCAGCAAGTCTCAAATCTCCAGTCTCCAATCTCAATTCTCCAATTCTCTAATTCTCTAATTCTCGATCACGAATTACCACTCACCAATTACCAATAACTCACACCTCCCTCGCCAACCCCCTCACCACATTCAACCGCGCCTCCGCCAGCCCGGGCAACACCTCCAGCGGATAGAACGCGCCGCTCCCCTCAAGTTTCAACGACGCGGAAACGTTTCCATAAAACACGCCTTCGAGGGGATCATAATTTTTGCAATAGCCCGCGAGAAAACCACCGTCGAACGCGAAGCCTACGCCAGTGAGATCGGCGATACGCGCCGGGTATGCGGGAATTTCATATTTTTTCTTTGTGCCAGCCGCATATAACAACTGTCCCTGTGCGCCGCATTTGACCACCACATATTCACAGCCATACATCGAAACGGCTTCCGCCATCTCCCACAGATCGTGCGTCTCGCCCCAAAACAAATTACGCAACTCCTCTTGTGAAAGCAAAAGCGCTGTAACCCCGCTTAAGAACACCGGCAGGGTGCGCTTCGCTCTGGGGTTCATATCCACAGAGGAAGGGGCAAGAAGAATCGTGTGGGTATCCCCGCGCTTGAGACCAGCCATCAACTGATTCTGTGTGGAAAGATCCATCGGGCAAATCAATGCCGCGCGCGCCGACAAATACTCTTCGGGAATATCCGTCACCACAAGGCGGCTGGTCTCCAGTCTCGCGCGCTCTTCAGGGGGCTGATACCCGAATAAAGCCTTTGGAATGGTCAACTCGCGCCGCGCGAATTGCGTGACCGGGTTGGCTGGGTTGGGTTCGAACGATTCACTATACGAGAGGAACTCGCGCACATCGAGATTCTGCGGAAGGATTTTCACCCCTTTGATATCGAACCCGCGCCCCCGGACATCATTCAGCCACGCGCGCGGATAATCATCCCCGACGCGTCCCACCAAGCCGATGTCTGATTCGCCCGCCCAAACCCTCGCTCCCGCCCCCGCGTACAACAGGCTTCCGCCCGGCGCATCCAACCGCGGCGAGCCGCTGGCAGGGAGTAAAAATTCGCGCGTCAGATTTCCAATGACAAGATATTGAGGAGACATGGCGCGATACTGATAAAGAGCAACAATCCCATTTTATTCCGCGAACGGTTTTGCCTTGGCTAGATTCCCCGTCTGCTGAATCGGCAACAAGAAGGTGAATGTGCTCCCCTGCCCCGCCTCGCTCTCCACCCAAATGCGCCCGCCGTGCAGTTCGATCATTGCCTTTGCCACGGCAAGCCCGAGGCCCATCCCCGTGTGCCGGCGCGTGAGGTGCGTCTCCACCTGAAAGAACCGTTCGAACACGCGCGGCAAGTCTCGCGCGGGGATGCCGATGCCGCTATCCGTCACCGAGACTTTCAAATACCCCGACTCTTCGCCGGCTTTGACGCTCACCACCCCGCCAGGATCGGTGAATTGCAATGCATTCTTCACCAGATTGCTCAACGCAATATTGATCTTGACCCCGTCGGCGTCCATGTACAATGGATCACTGCCGGTCTCGGCTTGCAACGTAATGTTCCGCGATTTTGCCTCATCCTGAAAGGTGAGCGCAACATCCTCCACGATACGCGTCATCGAAACCTGGTTGCTGCGCACACGCGAGGATCCCTTCCGATAATTATCCACATCCGCCAGGTTTTCGACGATCTCCTTCAGTTTCGTTGTGTTGCGGATGATGGTATCGAGTTGTTCGCCGTGTGTCTCGCCGATCAGTTCGCGCAAAAACGTGGCATGACCCAGAATCAAGCCGAGGGGGGTGCGAAGTTCGTGAGAAGTGATCGCGATAAAATCCGATTTGAGGCGTTCGAGTTCCGCCAGTTCGATGCGCGCCCGCTTGACATCCTGCATCAGGGTAAAGTTTCGCATCGCCTGCGCGGCAAGCGCCCCCAACGTGCCCAGGATTGCCAAATCCTCCTCGGTGAAATGCGCGTCGTTCTTTTTATTGATCGATTCCATCACCCCGATCACTTCGCCGCGCACCACAAGCGGGACCGCCGCCAGAGAGCGGGTATCGTATTGCGAGACGCGGTCCGGCGTTTTGAAATGCCGCTGGTCGATTCTCGTATCCTGTATAATCAGCGGCTGGGCATGACGGAACACCCAACCCGCGGCGCTGCCGTCGATCGGCACCCCAACCGGGCGCAGCAATTCACGGTGGATCCATTGCATAGAAAGGAAGCGCAATTCTTTCGCTTCCTTGTCGTATTCCAGGATCGAAGCGAACGCGCTGTCGGTCATCTCGCTGGCTTCGGTGATCACAGTTTGTAGGAATGATTCAATATCGGGCGCTGTCGTCAAACCCCGCACCACTTCAAGCAGGCGTTCCAAATGGTCTAACCGCTCGTTGGTCGTCATCGCCTTGGATTATACAACACAGGCATGGTAAGAACCAATCAAATTCATTGAAACCAACACAAGGAGAACCTCAATGGCACAAAAAAAAGTACGCGTGGCGATCATCGGCGTGGGCAACTGCGCCTCCTCGCTCGTGCAGGGAGTGCAATTCTATAAGAACGCGAAAAAGGATGACATCATCCCCGGCATCATGCACACCCAACTCGCCGATTACCACGTGAAGGATATTGAATTCACCCTCGGCATAGACGTGAACGCGACAAAAGTCGGCAAGGATTTATCGGAAGCCATTTTCGCCGAACCGAACAACACCTATAAATTTAGCGATGTTCCCAAACTCAACGTCCCCGTTGTGCGCGGCATGACCCACGACGGATTGGGAAAATACCTGAGCGGCATGATCCAAAAAGCGCCTGGCTCCACCGCCAATATCGCCAAACTTCTGCGCGATACAAAAACGGACGTGGTCATCAACTTCCTGCCCGTCGGTTCTGAGATGGCGACCAAGTGGTACGTGGAGCAAGTCCTCGAAGCGGGATGCGCGTTCGTCAACGGGATTCCCGTGTTCATCGCCTCTTCGGAATATTGGGGCAAGCGTTTCGCGGATGCGGGACTCCCGATTCTCGGCGACGACGTCAAGAGTCAAGTCGGCGCGACGATCCTCCATCGTCAACTCGCCACTCTGTTCGTGGATCGCGGCGTGAAAATCGACCGCACGTATCAACTCAACTTCGGCGGCAACACCGATTTCCTCAACATGCTCGAACGCGAACGACTCGAGAGCAAGAAGATTTCAAAAACCAACGCGGTGACGAGCATGATTCCATACAAGATGGACCCGAACAATGTGCATGTAGGTCCCAGCGATCATGTGCCGTGGCTCACCGACCGCAAGTGGTGCTACATCCGCATGGAAGGCACAACCTTCGGCAACGTGCCGCTCAACGTGGAAGTGAAACTCGAAGTGTGGGACAGCCCCAACTCGGCGGGCGTGATGATAGACGCGATCCGCTGTGCCAAACTCGCGCTGGACCGCGAACTCGCGGGACCGATCATCGGACCATCATCCTATTTTTTCAAGACGCCTCCCAAACAATTCCGCGATGAGATCGCCAAACAAAAAGTGGATGATTTTATTTCGGGAAAGAGTGAAGAATAAAAACCTTGCGAAGGTTTAAAACCTTCGCAAGGTTTCATTTCAATATGACATCCCGCCTCCTCCTCCCCTTCAGCCTGCTCGCCCTCCTCCTCAGCGCGTGCGCCCCCTCGACCCCGTCCCCCACACCGGATATGAACGCCGCGTTGACTCAGGCATTTGGCACCGCGCTTGCCCAACTCCAACCGACGCCGAGTCCGCTTCCTACGGGCACCCCAGTTCCCCCTCCGACCGCGATCCGCACGCCGCCTGCGTTGCCATCCACATTTGTTGCGAGTCAATTAAATCCGTTAGATGCTCCGCACACGTACATCCAAGACTCGTGTGAATACCTGCTCAACAAGTGGAGTTCGACCAACGCCGCGCCCGGGACGGTCGTGATGGTCGTCATGTTCCATGGTATCAACAGGGACTCGGTGGACAACCCCAACGATATCCTCGTGCCCGATTTCAAACGGATGATGAAAGACCTGAAGGATCAAGGTTTCGAAGCCATCAACATGACCCAGATGGCAGAGTTCATGGATCGTAATGCGAAGATACCTGCGCGTTCTGTCCTGCTCATTGCCGATGACCGTCATCAAGGCGAATACTTCGACGATCATTTCCGTCCGTATTTCAATGAGTGGGGCTGGCAAGTGGTAAATGGCTGGATCAGTTTTGAAGACGGTCCGCGCGCGATCAGCATCGATGCGAATATCGCCCAGGAAAAAGAAGGCTGGGTGGATCATCAATCGCATGGTTACGTTCACAACATCAACATGAGCGATTCGTCCACTGACGAATTCATCCAAACCGAATTTGAGAAATCCATCGCGGATTTGCAAACCAATTTTGGAAAAACACCTGTTGGCATCATCTGGCCCGGCGGCAGTTTCGGTATCCGCCCGGTACAATTCGCGCGCGAATACGGCTTTCGACTCGGCTTCACCATCAACCCGCGCGGACCTGTGATGTACAACTGGATTCCGCTTGCCGACCAGACCGACCCTGCGCGTCCCGCGTATCTTCCCGAAGGTTACGTCAATGATCCGCGTATGGTCATTCCGCGTTATTGGCCCTATCAAGTGTCAGCGAACATTGACACGGTTCGTCAGATCGGCAATGAAGCCGCCGCGTATGCCGAACAGAACAAAGCTGTCGAACTCGAATATTACGATATCGTCTGCGCGCCGACATATGGGGCGATTCCGTAAAACTATTCTAAACACAAAGGCTTGCACTGAGCCTGTCGAAGTGACACAACGGTCGCAAAGGTTTATTGAAAGGCGCAACGTGATAACTTCTCCTCTGCCATCTTTCGTGAATATCAAAAACAAAGAACCACAATTATCACGCAACCCAACTTGGTGTACTTTGTGCCCTTCGTGGTAAGGGTTTCTTGCCATACCATGAACTCAACCGCATTCAACGCCTACAAAACGCGCTATCGCGCCGCCATTCGACACGTGCTTGCCGACTCTGAAAAAGGACGGCTCGACGAAGCGGGCTTTCCCGCGTATTCCTCTCCCAACCTGCTCATCAATTGGCTGTTTTGGCAGCGTTTGCGTATTGCGATGAATCACATCGAAAGATCCGCGCCGTATGAAAACATTCTCGATTTCGGTTGCGGAAGCGGCGTGATGCTCCCGTTTCTGGCGGAACAGAGCAAGCACGTGACCGCCTTCGATGTTGACCTGCATCCTCTCGAAAAAGTGAAACAGCACATCCCTCTCGCCGCGAACGTGCAAACGCTCGACGCGAATCAAACTCCCATCTCGAAACTTCCGCAAAAATCGTTCGACCTCATCAACGCGCTCGATGTTCTTGAACATGTACAAGACCTCCCTCAAACACTTTCGGAACTCATGAATCTCCTCAAGCCAAACGGTCAACTGCTTGTATCGGGTCCGACTGAAAATTTTCTTTACCAGATCGGGCGCAAAATCGCGGGACCCGAGTATTCAGGCGCGTATCACGAGCGCGGCATTGACGAGATCAAGCGCGAGCTCCATCGCATCGCGCGCGTCGAACACATCGCCACGTTGTATCAGCCTGTTCCGTTGTTTGAAGTGTTCTCCGCGCGATAGCGCAAGATGGCATCTTGCGCTACAAAATACGGGGGGATGTATACTTAACCCATGGAGCATCAGCCCTACATTCCGGGGACGAAGCCAGCGGACGCGGGTCCGCTTTCGCGATTCATCCCTCCGCTGGAAGAGGGAGTCATCGCCCGCTGGCTTTCGCTTCACGTCGCCCCCTTCGACCCCGCTCAGGGCAAGCCGGGAGGCTGGCTACTCGACCCCTTCGGATTCTCCCCTCGACTGGTCCTCGAAGCCGCGCGGACGGGGTATCGCGTGCTAGTGACGGTGAACAACCCCATCACGCGCTTCCTGCTGGAGATCGCGGCGACCCCCCCATCCGAATCGGACTTCAACGCCGCGCTGGCTGAGTTGGAGACCGCCAAAAAAGGCGACGAGCGACTCGGCGCGCATTTGCAAACGCTGTATCAAACGACGTGCGAAAAATGCAACGCCGAAATTCAAGCGGATTATTTTTTATGGCGCAAAGAAGCGGATGCGCCGTATGCTCGCGTGTACACCTGCCCGCAATGCAACGATTCAGGCGAGCGAGTTGCCACGCAACAAGATATTGACCGCGCAAAGCAAATTGCCGCGACGGATGGCTTGCACCGTTCACGCGCATTCGAGCGGGTGGCAAAACTCGACGACGATGACCGCGTCTACGCAGAGGAAGCGATTCAACATTACCTGCCGCGTCCGCTGTATTTTTTGACGACGGTCATCAACCGCGTTGACGGATTGAATCTCACGCCCGAACGCAAACGCGCGTTGAACGCGTTGATCCTCGTCGCGTGCGATGCGGGCAACACCTTGTGGGATCATCCGCCGACACGCCCGCGACCGAAGCAATTAAATATTCCAAGTCAATTCCGCGAGCATAACTTGTGGAGAACGCTGGAGCGTGGATTAACTCTCTGGACTGAAACAGGCTCGCCCGTCGCGATTGAATCGTGGCCCCGTCGAATTCCAGAAAGCGGAGGGGTGTGCATCTACGAAGGTCGTCTCAAAGAGTTGGCGCGTGAAGTCAAAAAAGAAATCCCGATCGCCGCGGTGATCGGTTCACTGCCGCGTCCGAATCAAGCGTTTTGGACTCTCTCGGCGTTGTGGGCGGGTTGGCTGTGGGGGCGCGAGGCGGTGGAACCATATAAGATCGCGCTGCGTCGTAGGCGGTATGACTGGGCATGGAATGCGACCGCTTTGCACGCCGCGTTTTCGCATTTGTTCGAGTTGTTGCCGCTTGGCACGCCGTTCTTCGGATTCATGCCAGAGCCTGAGCCGCCGTTTCTCACGTCGGCGCTCACGGCGGCAGGCGCGGCAGGATTCGATTTGAAAAGCATCGCGTTGCGGACCGAACATGACCCGATTCAAATTTTGTGGAATCGCGGAGAGCATTTGAAACGTGAAGCGAATGAACAAGATGTTTCTATCGTGCGCGAAGCAATCCATGCGCATCTCGCGGAACGCGGCGAACCTGCAAGTTATTTGCATGTGCATGCGGCGGCGTTGATCGCGTTGGCGGAGGCGCACGCGTTGAAAAATAAAACGCAAGAGTTCGACGAAGCCTTACGCGCGACGAACGCGTTGATTCAATCGGCGTTGTCGGAGGATGAGCGGTTCGTGCATTATTCGTCGGGTGAAAGTGTGGAGACTGGGTTGTGGAGTAACGCCGACTTAAGTCGGCGCTACGAATCGTTGGCGGATCGCGTGGAAGTCGCCATCGTCACGTTCCTGCAAAAGAATCCCGACAGCATTTATCTTGAGATCGAAGACGATCTGTATCCGCGCTTTGCGGGTTTGCTCACGCCATCGAAAGCGATGATCTACGCAGTGTTGGATTCATACGCCGAGCGCGAAGGCGCGTCAATGAAACTACGCGCGGAGGATGTGGCGTTGTCGCGGCGAAACGAACGCGATACGATCATCCCGATGCTCGAACTTGTCGGCAAGAGGCTTGGCTATTCAACCAGCCTCGCGGATAAAAATCACGTGTGGGAGGAAAACAATTCGGTTCAGTTTGCGTTTTATGTGCTTGCCTCCGCGCTGGTCGGTCGCGCAATGGATGAAACGCCGTATTCGCCCGAGCAAACCATCCTCGTCATCCCTGGCGGGCGCGCGTCGTTGATCGCCTACAAAGCGGGGCGCGACCCCGCGCTCGCGGCGCGATTGAAAAATTATCGGCTGTTGAAATATCGCTTACTCCGCGCCATGCTTGAAGTCCCAGTGTTGACGCGCGAGACGTTCGAGGAGCAGATCGCCAGCGATCCGCTGGAAAAATCCAAATCACAGATGATGATGTTTTGAACTCCATGTCACTCTGAGGGAGTGGCGCCTCGCGCCACGACCGAAGAGTCTCGTGCAACGTGACGGAGATTCTTCGCTTCGCTCAGAATGACATGGCAATGAGAAAAATGTATAAAAAAATTCTCCCAATCCTCTTAATCCTCCTCTCTTCCTGCGTGACCGTTTCATCGGAAAACGCGCCAATGGACGCGCCGATTCTTTTCGTGACGTCTACCCTGCCCCCCACCAAGCAGGGACTCACCGTCCCGACGCCGATTCCGCCGACCGCGACAGCAACGCTCGACCCCTCGGCTCCCACGCCGACGCCAAGTTGCCGCGACAGCGCGGCATTCGTCGAAGATGTGACCATCCCCGACAACACGAATTTCGACAAGGGCGAAGCGTTCACCAAAACGTGGAAACTGCAAAACTCTGGGACGTGCGATTGG
>JAJTXU010000054.1 GCA_021462845.1 Anaerolineales bacterium | reverse complement strand
GAGTAAAGAGCCGAAGGTTAGCATCCCGCTGACCGTCGAAAGAACCGCATCCACTTCCACCAAGCCCTGCCCGCGAATTTCCAATCCGCGAACGCGCCCGTCTCTGACGACGATCCGATCCACCCGCGTATTCAAATGGATTTCGCCGCCGTGCGCGAGCATCGCCTGACTGAGCGCCTCGGGGACTTTGCCCATGCCGCCTTCGGGCAGGTGAAAGCCGTCGTTGAAAAGTGTCACCAAACCCAAGACCGAAATGGCGGGCTGTTTTTCAGGGGGCAAGCCCGTATAAAGCAAAACGCCCGACATCGCGGCGCGCACCGAGTCGTCGCTAAAAAGCCGCTTCAACTCATCCGCCACTGTGCCGCCAAACTTGGGTAAGTGCCGCCATCCCTTTGCAAGGATGCGCGAAAAAGAAAGCGGATTGACGAGGATGTCTTCGGTGAGCAGGCGCAGAACTGGACTCCAGCGTTTCATCATCGCATCCAATTCGTTTTTCAGAACGGCTTCGTTCACCGCGCCGTTTTTCTTTTCGATGGTCACGCGCAAGCCGTCGCCAAACGTGACCTTGTCGCCGTTGGGCAGAACCGTCGTCTGCGGCGCGGTGATCCGCTTCAACGGCAGAACGGACGGACGATCCAGTCCGACTTTTGCGAAAACATAGTCCAGCATATTCGGCAGGGCGAGATACAACGCGCCATCGTTGAACGTATATCCGCCGACGTTCGTTGTCGAACAGCAACCGCCGACCTTGCCGTTCGCCTCGAAAAGTTTGACCTTGATTCCTGCGCGCGCGAGCAGTCCGCCCGCCGCCAGTCCCGATACGCCCCCGCCGATAATTCCTACTGTCTTGATGGATGCCACAAAGTTCTCCTTGTTTGAAAGTTTGCTAATTTTCCGCTGAACGATCAAGAGCGACTTGCATTTTGTCTTGAGGATCAATTTTCATTCTTTTTGCCAATCAGCCCGATGAGGATCATGACAATGCTGACTCCAGTGACAATGCCAGTCACCCTGCCTGCGATTTGCATCGCCATCACAGGGTCGGTGGAATTCGGCGCAATGGACACCATCAAGAAATAGAACCCAAGCGCCAGGGCGATAAACAAACAGCCCGTAATGACCAATCTCCAATTTTTCTTTCGCATGATGATTTTTTCTCCTTTTGAAAATTTTATTTTACAAAGGCTTTCGCTAAGGTTACGCGAGCCCGATGTTCATTCAATTTGTTTCGCTTTACTTCAACCCATCCCGCAATTGACTTGCGAGAGTCGCCGACTCCGCCTCCCAGATTCTTCTGCAGTTTCGTCCGCACAGACAGAAGCGAGATTCACGGCGCGTCTCCGCGTTTTCCATCAATGCAGGAAAGGCGCAAAGTGTTGATCGAGTTCCTCGGCAGATTGGCCAAACTGCTCGGGGGTATAACGATGCGCTCCATGCTTATCTTTGGGATGCTGACTCACAAACGTCTTCAAGCGCTCCTCGTATTGGGCAGTCCACGGAACGCCAAAATGGGCATAGATGTCCTTGATGGTCTGGAGCGGGTCATTGACCATCTGATCGTATTGAACATCAAACACGGCATGATTGACAACGGGATCTGCGCGGCATTTTCGTCCGCCCTCCAGATAGCGGGTGTACATTTTCTTGTTGGTCTCCGCCATGCGCTTCACGTTGACATTGTGAGTCACAGCCCGATGCGCGGAGTAGAACATGCTGTTTGCGCTGGTCAGGCAGGTGGTTGGGTTGCGATGCAATTGGACGATTCTGGCATTGGGCACAGCCGACAGTAAAGCGTCAAGATGATGCGTATGATCGGGCGCTTTCAAGACCAGCCGTTTGTCGGGCGTCGCCTGTTGCTGGACTTTAAGAAGCAAGCCGTATTCCTCGTAGCATTTTTTCTGGTCCTGGGCAAAGAACCATTCGGTGTACGAAAAGACAGGATTAACCACCCAAAACGAAACCGAATGGAAGGTCAGCGCCTGCATCCAGATGCACTCCTCCTCCGTGTCTTCGCGGATGAGATGCTTCGAATCCATTTCGGGAAATATGGGTCGGCGAAACTGAAGTTCCCAGCGCGTCAACGCCAGGCGGTCGTCTTTTTTTCCGTCAATGGCAAAGGGACGGTAAAGCCGCCACATGGGAATCCCCGTATTATCAGGATCGGCGGAAAGCATACGGTGAAGAATGGTGGTGCCAGACCGCGGAACCCCAACGACGACAAAAGGCGCGTTGATCGCCGAACGGAAAACATCGGGCTTCCGTTTCCGCGCTTCGACAAACAACAAACGCTGGCTCAGATTACTGAGGAGCACCATGCGAGTGCCAAACCTGCCGAAGAAATGCAAGTTGGCGTCCTTTTCAATGGACTGCAACAACATGTCGAATCCAGCGCGATAATACGGATCGCCAAAATCGCTCAAGCCCGTCTCGCGCTCGGCAAGTTGATGCAATCGTTCGGCATCCATTCTGGTGATCGGTATCCCCAACTTCTCGATACCCGAACCCAGCGAATCGAGAATTTTGTACCGCAACGGCATGGGAGTGTAGTTTGGCAACATAAGAATCTCCTTTCATTCTTTCAACCCATCCCGCAATTGACTTGCGAGAATAACAATACGAGGAAGATAATTTTCTTTTTCAATGATCCCTCACCTTTGCCCATTTTTTTTTGACCTGCTCTAATTTTGCGCGGTCACCGATGTAACTCTCGACATAACCGCACTCCACGCAAACGTAATTATCCAACGGCGCGGTCGTCCCCAACGAAATCGGGATCACGTTATAGCGTCCCTCTTTGAATGTCAGGTCGGTTCCCGCGTGGACTTCCGAACCGCCGCAGTTGGGGCAGGTTCCGTTTTTCATGCCGCGTCCAATTTTTGATTCCATGTGTCTCTCTCCTTTGAATTATTTTGTCAAACGATTCAACCCCTCCCGCAATTGACCTGCGAGACTCGCCAACTCATCCAACTCGGATTCATTCAAACACGACCACGGCGCGAAGAAGAGACGTTCCATCTCCGCTTCGACCTCCGCCCGAACCTGCTTGCCCGCTTCGGTGGCTTTGACCACGCCCGAACTTTCCTCCGCCCACCCGCGCCCGACGAGTTCCTTCACATCCGCCGCGTGGACCTCCTCCGTCACGCCGCGACGACTGAGTTTTTCGTGGAGGTCGGCGAATGCCAGCGCGTCGTTCTGTGAAAGGAAATCGAGTATCTCCCACGCGTGACCTTCGACTCTATGCGTTCCCCATGTGGCGATGTAGCAATCGTCGCGGCGACCTTCCAGCAATAAGCAGTGGGCGACGGCGCCTTCGAATACTGCAAATGCTCCCGCGCGCTGATAGAGTTCCAGTTTGGCTTTTATCAAGACATGCGAGGGCGGTTCGGGCGCATCCAACGCCGCGCCTGAAATTCTGGCGAGAAGATTGCCAAGCGCCCGCAGCGATTCTTTTGGCATGGGGGTCAGAGCCGCCATGACTTCATCGCCTGCCTGCATGAGGCGAAGCGCGGCAGTTCTCCCTATCTCGGTTGCGCGATATTTTCCCTGACCATCGGACGCCAAATATCCCTGCTGAACTGCGATGGTCAAGCGCTCATCGTTCGCCTGCGCAAGCCCGTATGGAAAGTATCGCATGAACTGCGCGATGGAAAACGGATTGGCATCGAACAGCCAAATTGCCATCACCCAGTTGTAGCAGTCAGGGGGCAGTGAAAGTTCCTCTGCGGCTTTGTCCGCGGCGGGATAGGCGTAATTACCAAACAGAATTTCAGAACTTTCCTCGAGAGCAGACCAGATGGATTTCAGGTTCATAACGCATCTCCTACTTTCAGAGCCAACTCAACCGCCTGTCCCGTTGACATGGCGCGACCCTCTTCCCACGCCGACTCAAAACCCGCCTCGCCGCGCAACATGGACACGAGCGCGTCATACTCCGCCATGCCACATGCCGTGAATGAGGATGAAGGTTGCCATGCCTAATTCTTCGGCGCGCTGAGTTCGATCTGGATGTTATCGGGATCGCGAAACGCCAGGACGAGAATCCCCATCTCGCCCAGCTCTTTGATCTCGCCGTGCGGGATGTTTTGCTCCTTGAACACGTTCAACGCGTTTTCAAGATCGGCGCGGCTTCCCACGTTCAGACTGAGATGATCCAGCCCGACGCGGTTCTCGTCGAAGCGGTCGTCTTTGATTGCGCGAGCAGGATCGCTGGCGTGAAGCAATGCCAGGACCAAACCGCCATTACCCAATATGCGCGTCGTGTCAAATTCGGCGAGGACTTGAAATCCGAGCAGGGTCACGTAAAAGTCGCGTGACCTGGCGCTGTCCGTGACGGTGAGCGCGATGTGGTTGACCGATCCAGTTTGTATTGCAGACATGGTTTCCTCCGAATGGGTTGATTTACTTGCTTTTTTCCAACGCAAATTGCGTGGCTTCTTCGATGGACATGGCAAAGCCCTCATTCCATAAATTTTGTAATGAGGCATCATCCACTTTCGATTTCAGCGCGGCAAGCGCTTGATCGTACTCCGCGCGTTCGACCTGCATGAGCGGGAGACCTTTTTCTTCGCGCAGCGCGGACGCCGCGCCGAGCAATTTCACAGCGTCGCGATCTTCGGCAGCCGTGATCATCACATAAGCCAGCCCTTCCAACAGCGAAGGGACGAAATGCGCGTCTTTGATGTTTTGCTGAAAGCGCAGTCCGTCCGCGAATTGCTTCCGCGCCTGCTCCAGATCGCCTTGCGCCAACGCAATCCGCCCGTACACGTCGAATACGCCCGTGGCGATCATCTCCTGCCCGACTTCATTCAAGAACGTTCGCGCCTCGCGGATAACATCAGCCGCGTGAGGCAACTCGCCCAGATGGTGAAGTTGCCGCGCCAATGCCGCCAGGGTGAGTAGCAAACAACCGCGGTCTCCGAGTTCGCGGAAGATTGCCGCGCCTTGCTCGCTTTCGACGCGGGCTTGCGCGAGGTCGCCGCGATTGTGGCGGGCAATGCTCGATGAGCGCAGCGCGGTGGCGACGCCATGTTTATCCGCCAACGCCTGATACAGCGCCAAACTTTCCGCCGCGAAATTTTGCGCTTGCGGGTAATTCCTTTGGGCGAGAGCCACTTCCGCAAGATTGCCAAGCGCGCCCGCGATTTCCCTTTCATTTTCCACCTCGCGGAAAAGCCTCAAACTTTCGGAGTAGAGATTTTCAGAGCGGGCAAAGTCGTATCGTTTCAACGCGCACGAGGCGAGCGGACCCAACGCCTGACCGATGGCGAGCCTGTCGCCCGCTTCCCGATAAAAGGTCAACGCTTCGTTGTATAGGGCTTCGGCGCCTGTCAGGTCGCCGTTGAAAAATTCAGCGACGATGCCCTGCGCGGTTAATCCCCGCGCGATGCCCTTTTTGTAATCAATAGTCCGCGCCAGTTCAAGACCTTCCGCCAGTATCTTCCTGGATACGTCCAGTTCGGATTGGCGGATGGCAAACGCCATCGCGCCCAGCAGAACGTCCACCCGCGTGGAATCAGGCGCAAGGCTTGCAGTTGCTTGCAGCGTTTTATCCAGCCAGCGCCGCCCTTCATTGAGGTAGCCGCGCGTGTCCCAAAAGTCAATCAACGCGGCGGCAATGCGTAATCCAAATTCGGGTTTCGTCTCCAGCGACCATTCGAGCGCGGCGCGCAAGTTGTCGTGTTCGGTTTCGAGTTGCGCCAGCCATGCCTCCTGTTCGCGTCCGCCCAGTTTTACTTTTGCCGTTTCCGCATACGTCAAAAAATATTCGAGGTGGCGATTCCGAAACGCGGCGGTTTCTTCAGAGTTGAGCAGCGCTTCGCGCGCGTATTGGCGGATGGTTTCGAGTCGGCGGTAACGGGATTCGCCCGCGCTGTGTTCGACGTTGATAAGAGATTTGTCCACGAGGCGGGTCATCAAGTCCAGGATGTCGAACCCGCTTCTTTCCTCGCCGCAAACTGATTCGGCGGCGTCGAGCGTCCACCCGCCGACGAAGACCGCCAGCCGCCGAAACAAGAGCCGTTCGTCTTCGCTGAGCAGTTGATAACTCCAGTCAATCAACGCGCGTAACGTCTGCTGACGCGGCAGCGCGGCGCGCGATCCGCCCGTCAATAAACGGAAGCGGTCATCGAGTCGTTCGGCGATTTGTTTCACCGAAAGCGACCTGACGCGCGCCGCGGCTAACTCGAGGGCGAGGGGAATGCCGTCGAGACGGGAACAGATTTGAGCGACGAATGAAGCGTTCTCATCCGTGAGTTGAAAAGATGGCAGGGTCAGAGTCGCGCGTTGGATGAATAACTTCACAGAGTCGAACGTCTGAAGTTGTTGAATGTCCAGCGGTTCGTTCGGCGTCGGCAGGGACGGCACGCGATACGCGACCTCGCCCGCGATGCCCAACGCCTCGCGGCTGCTGGCAAGGATGCGCGCGCCGCGGCAGTTCTGCAAAATTGTGTTGGCAAATTGCGCGCAGGCGTCAATGAGATGTTCGCAGTTGTCGAGGATGAACAGCGTTTCTTTGTCGCGCAGCCAATCCACCAGCGCATCCATCAGTGGACGGGAATCCTCCACGCGCAAATGCAGAACGTTCGACACGGTGTTCGGAACCAGCG
The DNA here is from genome assembly GCA_021462845.1 of Anaerolineales bacterium. Taxonomy (GTDB): domain Bacteria; phylum Chloroflexota; class Anaerolineae; order Anaerolineales; family Villigracilaceae; genus Defluviilinea. The sequence continues at coordinate 15,684 of JAJTXU010000054.1, read as the reverse complement.
CAGGCTCGGAGATGGGCGCAAGTTCGATGAGCCACACGCCATCTTTGAATTGCTCCAAGACATTTGACGCAACTTGAAGCGAGAGTCTTGTCTTGCCCGTGCCGCCTGAGCCTGTGAGGGTAAGCAAACGTGATTGCTTCAACATTTCCATCACGTCACGAATCTCTTTTTCGCGCCCGATGAAACTAGTTAACTGTGAGGGGAGATTGTTCGGGAAGACATCCAGCGCGCGCAAGGCGGGGAACTCGCTTTGCAAATCTGGCGCAACAACTTGAAAGATTCGCGCGGGCTGAGGGACATCCTTGAGTTTGTGTTCGCCCATGTCGCGCAAGGATACGTCCTTCGGCAATTGCCCGCGCAGGAGCATCTCGCTCGCGCCCGATAACAGAATCTGCCCGCCGTGTCCCGCCGACATGACGCGCTGGATCATGCTCAATGTGAGATAGCCGCGATATTCGCCGTCGCGCGCTTCGGCTTCGCCTGTGTGAATCCCCATGCGGACTTTTAAGAGCAAGGATGAAGTAGGAAGGCTGAAGGATGAATTCATCCTTGCGAGCGCGTGTTGTGCCTCTATCGCCGCGTTGAGCGCGTCTCTCGCTGTATGGAACGCCGCGCAGAACTCATCGCCGATGATTTGGAAGAGATAGCCGTTATTCGATTCAATCGCTTCCTTCAGAATAGCATGATGTTCCTCACGCAATGATTCCCACTTGTCAGGATGCGCCTGCGCGAGTTTGGTCGAGCCTTCGATGTCGGTGAAGAGGAAGGTAACGGTGCCTGAGGGAATGTCCACCATGGAATTCTCCGTTTGACTCATTATAGGTCAACTCGGTTGATTTGCATCCCGCCAGTTTTCAAATTGGGATCGTTATTCGGATACTTTCGCTCGTCTTTTTTCAAGCAGTTTTTGAATGCGATGGTGCTTCTCGCGCGAGAGCGGAAACAACCACGCGAGGATGATCGTGCCTGATAACATGATCGCGCCGAATGGCGAGACCAATAGGCGAATCATGTGCAACGCCGAGTCGCTTTGCGTGAATTGAAGCGCGCCTTCGGGAGGGGAAACATAGCCCGACCAGCCCAACGCCTGTAAAGTGAGGAAGATCATCAGCGCGCCCGTCAACTTGCGAACCAGTGCGCGGATGCCGTAAAAGATTCCCTCCTGCCTGCGTTTGGTGCGGAGTTCGTCCCATTCGATCACGTCGGCAAACAACGCATCAGGCATGGTGTATGAGGCAGAGACGCCGATCCCTGCTAATGCAGAAATGATGAGCAGATAGGTTGTCTGACCAGGTTGAATGAAATAGATCATAAAAGTGACGATCACCCAAAAGCACATACCAAGGATGTATGCTTCGCGTTTGTTGCGTATTTTTGATAACCACAACCAAAACGGCAGGAACAGAATACACACGAGCATAAGGATTCCAAAGAAGGCCGATTCGTAAGCGAGATCGATGCCGCCAATATGTATGCTGGCCAGTAAATCTCCTTGCGCCACCCAGTAAAGTAGAAAGTACGGGAAGGTCACTGCGACCACATCCACTGCCGACCAATTGAGCAAATGGATTCCAACTGAATAGCGGAAAGGAATGTTTTGCCATGCGATGCGTAGAGTTTCGCGAAAAGGAATGGCTTCAACCTGTTCGGATTTGGCGCGTTCGCGGATCAACAGTCCGATCAGAATCAAGGGGATTGCGCCAACCGCACCGAAGATCGCGCCGACGGTCATAAACCCTTGTTGTTGTGTGCCGCCTGACTCAATGACCACATCCACAATTGTCGGCGCGGCAATGACCATCGAGAGCGCGCCAACTAACTGGAAGAAGGAACGGAAACTCGTCAGGCTGGTGCGTTCGTCATAATCGGGGGTCAGTTCGGGGGTCAGCGAGAGAAACGGGACCGAGACGAGAGTCGTCAGCGTGTCGGAGATCATGAAGGAGAGAGTCACATAGATCAACAACGCGATCTGATTCTCCCAATTCGGCGCGGACCACAGGATGACGAAACTCAAGCCAAAGGGAATCGCAAACCAAAGCAGGAATGGGCGCCGCCTGCCCCAGCGCGATTGCACTCGGTCGCTGAGAATGCCAATGATCGGATCGTTCACCGCGTCCCAGACAATGCCGATCAATGCGCCGAAGGAAGCCAGCCGTGGTTCCAGCCCAACCACGTCGGTAAGATAGAGCGCGAGGAAAATGGAGCGCATCATGCCGATGCTGGAGATGCCCCAATCGCCGGAGCCGTACAGGAGTTTGACCCAAAATGGGAGGCGATGGGTTGAATTGTTGTTCATTGGGACTTCGTTTGCAAGTGTAGCACAGGAGGAAGTTCATAGGTACACACGTAGACAAGTACGCACGTGTCTACCTGTTTATGTTTCTCCATTGCACTCCTGTAAACCGATATAACCGAAATGCAAAGTGAAAATCTGTAACCTTCTGCTATACTGCGATTAACAATATCCGATAAGAGCAAATCACGCAAAAGCGTGAGACGCAAAGCCATGGATCTACCGTCGCGCAATATGCGACCATGATCGCCAGGTTGCCGAAGAAACATATCCATGTTTATTTCCGCGAGCCTGGCAGTCCCTTTGCCGGGTTCGCTTTTTATTGGGTCAAATTCAATTTGTTCGATAAAGGCAAACCCGCTGAAAGGCGGGGACGCAAAGCCATGGGTCTACGGTCACATACGAATGTGGCTATGATTGCCAGGTTGCCGAAGACAATGCCCAAACATTGGGTTGATGTTGAGCGCTTTTATCGAAACGGAGGTTTCAAATGGCGCTCACTCAAAAAAATACACGCTGGCTCATGCGAGCCGGAATTCTGTTCAGCCTGGTTGTGTCGCTTTTGCTGAATGCGATGCCCGCGCTGGCAATGACGAATCAAGATGCCGCCGCACTACCCAATTTTTCAGATTTTGTTCGATCCGTCAAAACCGGGGAGGAAAATGTAGTGCGCGGCGTCTATGTTCCGAACGTGATGGCGTATCGTGTGGCGCAACAGCCGCTCGATAATCCGGGTTTTCTTTCGAGCAAGGAGGATCGCGTTACTCAATTCCGTATGGCGGCGGGGTATGGCACGGTAGGGCTGGTGGCTCACAATTATCTCGCGGGTGAATCGTTTTTCAACCTTGAAGCCGGCGATGAAGTGCGAATCGTGTATGGTGATGGCAAGGTGGAGATTTTTATCATCAATGAGATCCTGCAATATCAGGCGTTACAACCCAACAGCCCCTACAGTTCCTTTCAGAATTTAGACCGTGATGAAACATTGACGGTCAACCAAATGTTCAAACGCGTCTTCGTCAGCGATGGATACGTCACCTTTCAGACCTGTATTGAAAAGGACGGCCTCTCGACGTGGGGCAGGCTGTTCGTGATCGCCATCCCCAAAGCGGAATATGAGGAACTGTTGGAAGCGAACGGTTTGTAACGTCAGTATTCAACGAATCAGAAAAGCCGCCCGGTGTCGAGCGGCTTTTCTGTATAGCGAGATGATCTTTTACTTTTCAGGCGTTACACTTACCAACACAGCTCGCACCATGCGACGGTGAGTGTAGGTGTCGGTCTCTGCGAGGTAGTTTTCGCAGGTGAGGAGGGTCAGCCAGGGTGTTTCTTCATGCTTCAACGCGGCGTTCGTGTTGTTCGGCAGGATCAGGGCGCTGGCGGTTACCTCGAATGTGTACACCTGACCGAATGAGTGGATCTTGATCTTGTCTCCGTATTGCAGGTTGATGAGGTTGGCGAACGGACCGGGATTGTTGTTCGCATCCCACACGTGACCGGTAATGACCGAGTTGCCATCCCAGCCGGGGAATGCCGAACCGTTGAGCCAGCCGCCTTTGTTCCCAAGCCACGACACATCCCATCCGTTCTTTGTTTGGGGAATGCCCACGATCGGTATCTTTAACTTGAGGCGGGGGATTTCCATCCAAACGTCGGTGGCGGCGTATTGTTGATCTGCGGGTTGTTCTGGAAGTACGGTGATCTTCCCTGGCGCGAAACCTGTCACAGGGATGAGGAACCCGGATCCCAATTTGGAATTATTGCCGGCGTTTCCATTATCTGTGTCGCCACCGGGGACGCGCGGCACTACAGTGAACGTGATTGTTGTATCGTTGAGCCCGTCGTTTAGTTCATTGCCCGCCACATCGAAAATAGATGTGGTTCCGCATACAAAGAGACGGTAGTTGCCGTCGGTGAGACCGATGCCTCCATTGATGACAAAGGTGGCAATGAACGGACCCGCTCCTGTGCCATTGCTATACGTCGGTATAGCGACTGGAACAAGCACATCATCGGCAATCAATCCGCCCGCGCATGAAACGGTATCGAAGGTCTCGTTAGGTCCATCGTCTACCAAGAGGTAGTTGGCGGGGTTGGTGGCAGACCCGGGATCTGTGTTGCTAACCTGATTTACATCTTTACTGAAGTTCACGGTGATCCTGGTGGTGTTGCGGCCCGTTACGCCGTTGTTGGCGGGCTCGCTTCCGATTACGGTTGGGTAACCGAGGTCGACCATCCAGTTGTACGATGCGGGGGTGGGGTCTGGGTTGCCGGCATCGTCGATCGCGCGCACTTCAAAGATGTGAGGTCCGCCTGCAAGCGCTAGATAATTTTGCGGACTTGTACATGCGGCGAAACCGCCGCCATCTAGCTGGCATTCAAAACTGGCGGCATCGGGTGACGGACTTGAGAAGGCAAACGCCGCGTCCACGCTGTTTGTGACGGCGGGCGGGGATGAATCGATGTCGGTATCTGGTGTGGAGGTGTCGATCGTCCAAACGTACAATGCGGGCGTCGGGTCGGTGTTCCCGAAGGTATCCACTGCGGCTACTTCAAAGGTGTGATTCCCCGCAACAAGCGGACCGAATGAGTTGCCTGAGTTGCACGGCGCGAAAGGCGCGCCATCGATGCGGCAGACGAAAGTGCCTGTGGCGCTGGTGCTGCTGAAGGTGAATATCGGGGTCAGGTCATTGTCCGGGTCAGGCGGAGTTGTGTCGATGATCGTGTCCGGGATGACGATCTGCGTGAGCACTGTGGACACACTGCCGAAGAAGTCCGCGTCGCCGCCATAGGAAGCCGTAATGTTGTGTGACCCGGAAGTCAAAGCGTTTGTTGTGAAGGTCGCTACACCGGCGTTTAATGTGTCAGTGCCCAGAACCGTTGCGCCATCGTTAAATGTCACCGTGCCGGTGGGAACACCGGTCGATGCTGTCACGATTGCGTTGAACGTAACTGATTGGCCAAGAACGGAGGGGTTCGCGTTCGAGGTGACAACAGTGTTCGAGACTGTTTGCCCCACACCCTGAACATACGGCGCGGAAGTACTTCCGGCAAAGTTGGCATCGCCGCTATACACGGCTGTGATGGTGTGCGACCCGGCGTTCAATGTGTTGGTACTGATGGTCGCCACGCCTCCTGTCAGAGTCACGGTCCCCATCGAGTTGGCGCCATCGTAAAACGTGATCGTACCTGTGGGCGTGCCAGCGCTAGAGGCGACAGTGGCGGTGAAGGTGACAAGATCGCCCACGCCTGCCGGGTTGTTATCAGATGTGACTCCGGTCAACGTGCTTGCCAGTGTGACGCTGAGCGTGCCCGTTCCAAGAATCACGTTGTAGTTCGGGAGGCGGTTGTTCGGGTCGTTCAATGTGGCGGTGATCGGATAATCACCCACTGCCGCCGCGGCGGGCGCGCCCGCGCTGGCATAGGTAACGGTGATCGGATCGCTGTTTTGAATGCCGGTGATCGTGCCGGTAAACGCCGTAAAGACGGTTCCGTAAACTTTGGATTTATCTGCGGGCGTCACGGTCAGGTCGCGTTGCGTGACGGTGAGCGTGCCGGTGTTGGCTGTGACGGTGTAGTTGTTGAGAACGCCTGCGGGAGCGTTCAACGTGGCTGTGATCGGGTAGGTTCCCACAGTGGCGGTTGCCGGCGAGCCGGGGCTTGCGTAGGTTGCCGTGATCGGATCTCCGTTTTGGATGCCCACGATCGTGCCGGTAAAGGCGTTGAACACCGACCCGTAGACCTTGCTTGCGTCTGTCGGTGTGACAACCAGCCCGCGGGTATTGACAGTAAGTGTGCCGGTATTTAATGTGACGGTGTAGTTTCCCAGCCGTCCACCGGGATCGTTGAGAGTTGCCGTGATCGGATATGACCCGATTCCTGCGGTGGCTATGGCGCCGGCGCTGGCGTAATTGGCGGTGATGATATCGCCGCCTTGAATGCCGCTGATCACGCCGGTAAAGGCTGTAAAGGTATCGCCATAGATCTTAGTCTTGTTATCCGGTGTAACGGTGAGGGCGCGCGGTGTGACGGTCAATGTGCCGGGGGTGTATGCAAAGACGTAGTTGTCGTCGATGCCGCCGGAACAGGTGATCGGGAAAGCGCCTACGTTGTTATGAGGCACGGCAACTTGACAAGTCGGCGGCGTATCGACGACTGCCGGGGTGTCTCCATTGACGAAGCCCGAGTAGGTGAATGTGAAGACCGGGTCCGGGCTTCCATACACGATGCTCTGGTCGTTTGCTGAGATGGTGAGAATGGATAAGCCCACCGACAGCGTGCCCGTGTTGAGCGTGATGGTGTAATTCGGCAGTCTGTTGTCCGGGTCGTTGAGCGTTGCGGTGATGGGATACGTTCCCACCGGCGCCGCGGCTGGCGCGCCGGGGCTGTCGTATACCGCGGTGATGTTATCGCCGTTTTGAATGCCGGTGATCGTGCCGGTGAACGCGGTAAAGACCGTGCCGAATAACTTGGATTTATTGTCCGGTGTGACGACCAACGCGCGCGGGGTAACGCTGAGCGTGCCAACATTCAAAGTCACCGTGTAGTTGGATAATCGATTCCCTGGATCGTTGAGCGTGGCGTTGATCGGGTAATCTCCGATGACGGCTGTTGCCGGTGCGCCGGGACTGTCGTAGGTGACGGTGATCGTATCGCCGGCTTGCACGCCTGTGATCGTTCCGGTGAATGCGGTGAAGACCGCGCCGTATATCTTCGTCTTATCGGCTGGCGTGACCGTGAGCGCGCGCGGCGTAACAGATAGTGTGCCTGTGTTGAGCGTTACGGTGTAGTTGCCAAGTTTGTTGTCGGGGTCGTTCAAGGTGGCTGTGATCGGATAATCGCCAACATTTGCGGTTGCCGGAGCGCCCGCGCTGGCGTAGGTGGCTGTGATGTTGTCGCCAAATTGAATGCCGGTGATCAACCCGGTGAACGCGGTAAACACATCGCCATAGACCTTTGTTTTGTCGGTCGGTGTGACGATGAGCGCGCGCGGCTGGACCGTGAGAGTTCCATCTACGTAGACGAATGTGTATGCGTCGTCGGAGCCGCCGGAACAAACGATGGGGTAGGTACCCACGTCGGTGTGTGGACCAGACACACTACAGGTCGGAGGCGTGTTGATCACGCCGGGTCCATCACCGGAGGCGAATCCCGTGTATGTGAAGGTAAAGATCGGGTCGGGATTTCCATACGTGATGGTCTGGTTGTTGGCAGTGACGGTCAATACTGATGAGGTAACGGTGAGCGTGCCGGTGTTCAAGGTCACGTTGTAGTTGCCGAGTTTCCCGGTGGGGTCGTTCAATGTGGCGGTGATGGGGTATGTGCCGACTGCGGCGGAAGGCGGCGAACCGGCGCTGGCGTAATTGGCGGTGATGTTATCGCCGTTTTGAATGCCTGAGATCGTGCCGGTGAACGCGATGAACCATGTGCCATACTGTTTGACCTGATCGTCCGGCGTGACGACAAGGTCGCGTTGGGTCACGGTCAATGTGGCGGTGCCGATGGTGAAGTTGTAGTTGCCCAGTTTGTTAGTGGGGTCGCTCAATGTGATTGTGATCGGATAGGTTCCCACCGGGGCAGTGGCAATCGCGCCTGGGCTGGAATAGATCGGCGTGATGGCATCGCCGTTTTGCAAGCCGTTAACCGTGCCGGTGAAGGCGCTGAATGTATCGCCATAGATCTTCGATTGATCGTCGGGTATGAAACTCAGGTCGCGGCGATTGACCGTGAGAGTGCCGATATTTTGCGTGACTGTGTAGTTGCCCAATTTATTGTCGGGATCGACCAAGGTGATCGTGATGGGGTACGAACCGAACGGGGCAGTTGCGGGCGCGCCGAGACTATCGTAGGTGGCGGTGATATTGTCGCTGTTTTGGATGCCGATGAAGGAGCCAGTAAATGCGGTGAACACATCGCCGTAGGTTTTGCTTTGGCTGTCCGAGATTGCGGTCAGGTTTCGTCGCGTTACTGTGAGCGTTCCAGTGTTGAGGGTCACGTTGTAGTTCCCCAACATGCCATCGGGGTCATTCAACGTGGCTGTGATCGTATAGTTGCCAACATCGGCGTTGGCTGGCGCACCGGCGCTGGTGTAGGTGGCAGTGATGTTGTCCCCGTTTTGGATGCCCGAAATGACTCCAGTGAATGCGGTGAAAACATCGCCATAGATCTTGGATTGATCGTCCGGTGTGACGGTGAGCGCGCGCTGGGTGACGGTCAGTGTGGCGGCGGGCGCCGGGTCGATCGTGACGATGTAATTGCCCAGCTTCCCGTCCGGATCATCCAGCGTGACGGTGATGCCGTACACGCCGACGGTGGCTGTGGCAGGCGCGCCGAGGCTGTCGTAGATTGGAGTGATGTTATCACCTGCGCGCAAGCCAGTGAACGCGCCGGTGTAGGCGCTGAATACGCTTCCATAGATCTTGGTTTGATTGTCGGGGTTGAATGTCAGACTGCGCTGATTGACATCCATTTGTCCGTCGCTATACACGATCACATAGTTGCTCAAGCCGGTCCCCACTGCGGCGCTGGGCGTGATGGGGTATGTGCCGACGACAGCCGCGGAAGGCGCGCCAGCGCTGGTGAGGGTCACACTGGTAACGCTGTCGCCAGGCTGTAGACCAACGACGCTAAACTCTGTGCCATTAAAGGTGAACACATCGCCATAGGTTTTGGTTTGGTCGTCCGCAGTAATGGTCAGCACGTTCGTGCCAACTGTCATTGTGCCGTTGATATATGTGATGGCATAGTTTGTCAGCCCAGTACCAACAGCCGCGCTCGGGATGATCGGATAGGTTCCCGCGGGCGCGGCGGCGGGCGCTCCGGCGCTGGTCAACGTGACGCTTGAAACAGAATCGGTGAAGATCAAGCCGGTGGTTGTGAACTCGGTGCCGGCAAAAGTGAATGTGGTTCCGTAAATTTTGCCCTGATTGTCGGCAGTGATCGTCAATGCTTTTTGCAGGACAGTCAGAGTTCCATCTACGTACGTGAAATCATAGTTGTTGTCCAAGCCGCCGGAGCAGTCGATGATTCCGTTGTAGGTTCCAGCATTGACGTGCGGAGTCGGGGCATCGCACGTGGGCGGCGTGTCGATATCCGCCGCATCATCGCCGAGTACGAATCCGCTGTACTGGAAGGTGAAGACCGGGTCGGCGTCGCCGTAGGTGATAGTCTGCGGATCCGCGGTCACGGTTAAGGTGGCTTTGTTCACCACTTGGTTCACGATGTTGGATGTGCTGGTGGCGAATGTCCCGTCGCCGCTGTAAACCGCTGTGATGGGGTGTGTTCCCACGACAAGAGAGTTGATCGTTAGGGTTGCCACGCCGCCGACAATCGTATTGTCTGTGCCGATGACGGTGACGCCGTTGTAGAAGGTGACAGCGCCTGTGATCACACCCGGTGTGCCGGAAGTGATCGTGGCAGTGAACGTAACGTTCTGCCCGTAAATAGAGGGGTTGTTATCAGAAGTCAGAGTTGTCGTGGTGGAACGTCTCACATTTTGCACGTACGGATTTGACGTGTTATTGCTTGTGGCATAGTTATCGTTGCTGTTTACGAAGCGCGCCGAGATGTTGTGCGAGCCGAACGTCAGCGTGCTGATGTTGAACGTGGCGACTCCGCCGCTCAAAACGGTTGCCGTGCCAATTTGCGTTGAACCATCCCATAAGGTGACGGACCCAGCCGGGATACCGGTGCCCGGCGCGGTTGGCGTGACGGTCACCGTAAAGACAACCATTTGACCTTCGGCGGAGGGATTCACGTCGGAGGTAACATTCACCTGGGTTGGGGCAGGCAGAATGGTGTGCGAGACCGCTTCCGAATCCGTATTGAAGTTGGCATCCCCACTGTAGCTTACCGTCAGCGAGTGCGGGACGGGGGCGCCGAGGAATGTGATCACATTCAAATTGCTGGTTGTGATCAAGGCAACGCCGGAGGCATCGAGCGTGGCGGTGATATTTTGGGCGGGGTTGCCGCCGGTCAAGGTAACTGTGCCGGTTGGAATCCCCGCCGCAGAGGAAACGGTCACTGTGAACGTCATCGGGTGGCTATAGAACGACTGGCTCGGGTTGGCGGCAGTATGCGGCGCCGGGTCGACAGAAACTGTTGTCGTTGCCCGCGACGCGGCAACCGTGCGCACCACATCTGGCGCGGGGTTGTAATCGGTATCACCCGCTTGTGAGGCAGTCAATGTGCAAGTCCCTGTTCCGCTTGTCATGGTGACGGTATTTCCCGCGAGCGTGCATACGCCGCTTGCAACCACGGTTACCGGCAAACCGGAAGATGCCGTTGGATTAATGACAAAAGATGAGCCATATGCCCGCGGGCTGGAGATTGCAGGGAAGTTGATCGTCTGGTTGCCTTTGATAATGTTCAATGTGAAGTTTTGCGTCGCATCGGGGCTGATGCCGTTAGTGGCAGTGATCAGGAAGTTATAAACGCCAACGGTGCCCGACGCGGGTGTGCCCCCAAAGACGCCGGTATTGGTATTGAAGGTTACTCCGCTTGGCAAAGGGTCGCCGCTCAAGGTGAATGTTGGCGCGGGGAAGCCGGTGGTGGTCACTGTGAAATTGCCGGCAGTTCCCACTGAGAACGTTGTACTGTTTGCCGATGTGATCGCCGGCGCCTGGTTGACACCCTGTACAAGGATGGCGGAAGTGCTTGTTCCAAAATTGGCATCCCCAACATAGACGGCGGTGATATTGTGCGAGCCAACCGTTAGCGTATTCGTGCTGAATGTAGCCACCCCGCTACCGTCGAGCGCCCCAGTGCCGATCACGGTCACGCCGTCACGGAAGTTAACTGTGCCAGTGGGGGTGCCGCTGGTCGATGTAACGGTGGCGGTGAAAGTAACCGTTTGACCAGAAACCGATGGATTAATATCGGAAACAACGGTTGTGGTCGTGCCAAAACTATAGGTAACTCTCACGCGAACATGATCAAGAGAAATAGTTCCAGAGGTTGGAAAACCCGTTGAGGTAAGGCGTACCCTGAAATTCGCGGCTGTAAAATCTCCTATTGCCCAAGCCCTGCCCCAAGTGTTTGCCGCCCCTCCAAGCGTGAACGTTGTTTCGGCTCCGCCGAAGGTGGTGCTGGGGTCGCCGCCGGTATAGTTCCCGCCCGCGTTCCATGAGAGGTCCACATCCGCTTCGCGTGATCCGCTTGACATACCTTCAATGGAGACTTCGATTCCATTGATCACAGCGCCAGCCGGGATTGCTGGAAGGTTGAACGTGCAGACCAACTGGTTGTTTCCACCGGCGGTGGTGGCATACACGTTGTTGGACGACAACGCATTCGCGGGGTTTGTCCAGCCGGTGCAGGATGTGGGGCTTTGCAAGCCTGTATCCGCCGCGAGAACCGGGGCGGGGACGATGACGCTTAACGCCAACAGAACCACCAAGATTGCGGTCAAAAATTGTAAGTACAATTTCTTTGGGGCGAAGAGCAAAGTATTCATTTTTCCTCACAAATAACGAGAATGGTTGGAAAAGACGCGCAAAAAATACTGCCGTGTTTACGGGAATTCCAACATCGTGCTTCAATTGCCACCCAAATTGCTGTCCGGCCTAGCTATCCCAGCCTTCTGTAGCGTAGACCGACCAAGTTCTCCCCTATCTGACAGCTTAATAACCTGCTGAATAGTACTTATGGATACATTACAGCTTTGTTATTTTAAGACGAAAAGTTCGCCGAAACGTTACAAAAAGTTACATTTTTTACAGGATGTTTGTCATTAGAATAGGGGCGGCTCTGGTTATAATCGCCTGCGATGGATTCTGCTGACAAACCCACGCTTGGAGATCGACTCAAATCCCTCGGTGTCAAGAAGGGGATTCCGCCGCTTTCTCAGGATGAACCCTTCGGTCACTCTCAGGGTAAGCCTGGTTCGCCAACTATCGACTCGGTCGTTCGGGGCAGATTTCTCCCCACCTCGCGCGGCGAGGTGTTTGCCGCGGAACAAACCCTTCCCCAAGATCACCATTATGGCAATTCAACTCTTCTTTCATCTTTCCCTTTTTCTTTGATCTCTCAGTGGGCAAACGATTTTCTGCTTTCCGCTCTTCCACTTTCCAAGTTTGCCTTTCTGGATACTGAAACATCCGGTCTCTCCGGCGGGACCGGTACGTATGCCTTTCTCGTCGGTGTGGCGCGGTTTGTTGATGGTCAATTTGTGTTGAAACAATTCTTCATGCGCGACCCTGCGGAAGAATCTGCCTTGCTCGAAGGGCTGGCGGGTTTCCTCGCGCCGTGCGAGGCGCTGGTCACGTTCAACGGCAAAGCCTTCGACGCCCCATTGTTGACCACGCGTTTCACTTTGCACCATATTCCTGTTCCGTATAAAAAATATTCGCACCTTGACCTGCTTCCACTGGCGCGGAGATTGTGGCGCGATCGGCTTGAATCGCGCGCGCTGAAATTTTTAGAGGAGCATGTGCTTGAATACAAACGTTCGAGCGAGGAAGTTCCGGGGTATGAAATTCCGTGGCTGTATTTCGATTATTTGCGCACCGGCGACGCGCGTCCGCTGGCGGGGGTGTTCTATCACAACGCCATGGACGTGGTGGCGATGGCGGCATTGCTCGCGCATATGAACGATATGCTGGAGAATCCGTACGATGGCAACGTGCAACATGGATTGGATTTTATTGCGCTTGGCAAATTGTTCGAGGATCTTGGTCGCGCGCAGGAAGCCGCGCGTTTGTACGAGCGTGGGCTTGAGTCTCCTATGGGCGAGGCAGATTTCCATGCGGCGGTGAAGCGGTTGTCCATCCTGCAAAAGAAACGCGGAGATTATGACGATGCGGTGCGCTTGTGGAAGAAGGCGGCGAAGGCGGGGCATGTCTACGCACACATCGAGCTGGCAAAGTATTATGAACATAAAACGCGCAATGTGAAAGCCGCGCTCAAATGGACGGAGTCGGCGCGCAAACAGGCAGAACGCGCCGACCTGCCTGCATATCAGCGCAAACACTGGCTGGAGGAAATTGCTCATCGGTCGGCGCGTTTGGAGCGCAAAGACGGTTTATAATGTGCGCATTCTCTGCTTTGAAGGAGGCGCCATGGAGATCGTCGTTTCTAAACAAACGAGCCGTGTGGAAGTGACCATTGTGGGGTTGAGCGGCGAGGTGGACGGGCAGAATTTTCAACAGGTGATCGATAAGGCGCGGGAGTTGTATGCCGCCGGCGCGCGCGATTTTCTGGTGGATATGAGTAGTTTGACGTATATTTCCAGCGCGGGTTTGGTGGCGATTCACAGCATCGCATTGCTGGTGCGCGGCGAAGCATTACCGGATACCGAGTCGGGCTGGTCGGCGTATCACTCGATGGGGAAGACCAGGGAAGCCGGCAAGCAACAACACATCAAGCTGTCGAATCCCAGCGAGCAGATTAAAAGCGTTTTGGAGATGGTCGGGTTTGATAACGTGTTTGAGATCTATAAAAGCCTCGATGAGGCTGTGCTGTCGTTCTAAGCAGTCAAACGATGTGGAAGTTTCCACGTCGTTTTTATTTAACCCGGGCATGGATGCCTATATGAATCTGTTGATTGCCGCGAGTTGTATACGAGGAATATCCCTATGCGGTATGGAGCAACCGTCCGCCGCGCGCATTCGGTCTTACGAAGTGAAAAACCTGCGTTCTTCTGGTTTTGGGTGGCGCTTCAGGCGATTTTTGCCGCGTTATTCGGGTTTGGCATCATCAACCCGTGACTTGTGGAGCATCGAATGAAACGCCGAAACCTTGGCAACTGGTTTATCGTCTTCCTGGTTCTGCTGACGATCATCGTCTGGCTCGTTTTTTCGCCGGAGAATGAAGGTCAGGAGAATTTCACCCGTCAGTATGCCGGCGAGATTATCGGGTCGATCAACATCGTCTTGATGTCGGTGTCGTTGTTTCTTTCCACGCGACCCAAGTGGGCGGAAAAATATTTCGGCGGGCTGGATAAGATGTACGTCACGCATCGCCACACTTCGACCGCCGCCCTGTTGTTGATTTTTGTCCACGTGTTGACTGTGCCTATCTCATTGAGCGGCTGGGCATTGGGCAATTATCTGGGTGTGATCGCGTTCACAGGGATCGTATCCATCGCGCTGGTCAGTCTTGCGCCGCGCATTCCGTTTTTGAACAAGATCACGGGCGGCACGTACGAAGGCTGGAAGAACCTCAAAAAATATGTCGGTATTTTTTTTATCCTTGCCTTCATCCATTCGCTGACCATCGGTCATCCGCTGGATGCGTTCATTGCCATCAATTATGTGCAAATCTTTTTCATTATCGGCGCGGTGTCGTATCTGTACACCGAAGTATTCGGCGGGTGGTTCAAAAAATATATCCCATATACGGTGCAAGCGGTGAACCATCCCAACGGTTCGACGACCGAAGTGGTTTTACGCGCCAAAAAGAATCCGATTCAACGCCAGCGGGCGGGGCAATTCATCTTCGCGCGTTTTCCCAATGAGAAGAATCTGAACGAGTCGCATCCCTTCACCATCTCGAGCGGACCAGGCGAGGATGTGCTGCGCCTCACCATCAAAGCCTCCGGGGATTTCACCCGCGCCTTGTTCCATGAACTCAAACCCGGAGCGGATGCCATCGTGGAAGGCGCGCATGGCATGTTCGACTATAAGACCGGGGGACCAAAGCAGATCTGGATCGGCGGCGGTATCGGCGTGACGCCGTTCCTCTCCTTCATCCGCGATATGAACGGCGATCTTAACCACGAGGTTGATTTTTACTTCACTGTGCGTCATCCCGAGGAAGCCATTTTTAAAGAGGAGATCGAAGCGGCGGCGAAGAAAAACCCGCGCCTGAAGCCGCGCATCCGCTTCTCGTCCACGATGGGATCGTTGAGCATCGAAGAGATCGCGGCGAACGCGGGCGGAAACGTAAGCGGGCATCACGTTTATATGTGCGGGCCGCTTCCCATGACCCAGGCGTTCGAGAAAAAATTTCTCGAGCTGGGGGTGCCGTCTGAAAACATCCATTACGAAGAATTCAATTTCAGATAGATCGGAGAAATCGTGTATCAACGTTATCGTGAACGCCGCCGCAGGAAGCGGCAATACAACTCGGAGCGCCTCCGCGGGTCACGAATGAAACCGACCGTGCAGGTCCTAATCGTCTTGATCGCTGTATTGGTGGTGTATATCCTTCTCACCAGTGGCGCTCGCTGATTACCTTACAGAACGTTTTTTGGACGCAGGCGAACGCTGATGTACGCTGATTCAAAGAGAGAAAGTCTGCGTTTTCTGCCTTTGTCAGCGTCCAACGTAGGTTTTCGGCTTATTACCGATAAAGTCATGACTTACGCAGATCGAAAACCTTTTGCCGCGAATTTCACTAATTCACGCGAATTTTTAAAAAATTAGCGGAAATTCGCGTAATTCGCGGCTTGG
>JAJTXU010000053.1 GCA_021462845.1 Anaerolineales bacterium | reverse complement strand
TCCGACTTTTCTTTGTGAACATTTGGCTTGTCCCTTTGCAAAACTTTGATAGAACCATTATATTTCAACTGTTCAAGTTATTTTTGGACAAATCCTAAGTCGGCGTTTGACGCTATCATTTCCGCATATGAAGAGATAAAAGACGAGATCAATAACTCTCCTAGTTTAGAGCTATGATGAAGATAAGGAAGTACTGGGAAGCGAATTTTCTAACAGCAGAGCTTGTTCTAGCTGTTGTGCTGGCCATTTTGTTTTATATTTGGTCTGAATTTATCGATAAGAACAGCTTTCTGTCCCAGTATTTTGTAGGTAATCGCGAATCTATTTATACTGCACTTGTAGCTTTGTTTGGTTCATTGTTGGGGTTTTCTATTACAGCAGTTTCAATTGTATTGGGCTATGCAAATAGTGACAAACTCGAGATTGTTCGAATAAGTAGTCATTATATGGACCTGTGGGATACTTTCAAATCTGCGATTGCCGTATTGGCTTTTGCTACTATGACAACTTTGGTTGGTTTAATATTTGACCGCGACAGTGCGCCTGTAAATGCCATCTTGTATCTAAATGTGTTTGCTTCTATCCTGTCGTTCTTTAGGATCGCCCGGTGTATCTGGGTATTAAATTATATAATTGTAATTGTGACTAAACAGAGAAAATAATTACCCGACTCGCGTATCATAGTTAGTGGGCTCCCATAAACCATACTCGAAAACCACTTAATACAACCTGATAATCCTGCTTGCCTTCCCTCTCCCCTTCGATTATCCTTGCGCGTGGGAGTGGTTAGGTCCCGGTGGGCTTCCTGGTCTTCAAAACCTGTGGTGGGACGCGTTGCGTGCCGCGGTGGGTTCGACTCCCATCCACTCTCGCCTATACTTTCAATAAAGTGACAGTCACCTTGAAGGTGACTGTCACTTCTGGAGATTTATGTCCCTCCCTGAAATCGAAGTTCTCACCTCCCACGTATCCCGAATCTTCCGCATTGACGATGTCACCGCGGGCGACCCGCGCGAATGGATCGTCCGTTATCGCGGCCAATTGCTCGGCGAAGATTCCGTCGCCGCGTACGATCAACTCGCCGACGCGGTTCGCGGATTCAACCTCACCCCGCTGTTCAGGAAAGGCGAAGATGGCAGGCAAGTCATCTTTCTCATGCAAAGCCTGCCAACCCCGCGCATGAACACGCGGGTACATATCAACATCATCCTTTTTATTCTCACGATCATCAGCATGTTGCTCACGGGTGTTGAAATCCCTCCGAGCGCCGTTCCGCCTGATGGATCGTTCCCTTTTCAATATTTGCTTCTCCACATTCTTACAGGTTGGCCCTTCGCGTTGAGCATGATGGGCATTTTGTTCGCGCACGAAATGGGACATTACGTCGCTTGCCGCATCTACAAAGTCCCTGCCACGTTACCGTACTTTTTGCCCGCGCCGTTGATCAGTCCGCTGGGGACGTTTGGCGCGTTCATCGCTATGCGCGGCATCCCGAAAAACAAGCGCGTCTTGTTTGATGTTGGAGTTGCGGGTCCCATCGCCGGGTTGATCGTCGCCATTCCTGTTTTGTTCATCGGCTTGTCTCTTTCGCCGCTTGGCGCGATCCAACACTCGCCTGCGGGGATGTCAGGTTTCCTCGAAGGTAATTCGATCTTTTATTTGCTTTCAAAATACATAGTGTTCGGACAATTGTTACCCGCGCCTGTCAACACCGGCGGATTGTCGCTAGTCACATACTGGCTCCGCTACTTCTTGACCGGCTCCCCGATTCCCTTCGGCGGCATGGATGTGCAACTTCATTCGGTCGCGCTCGCGGGCTGGGCTGGGTTGCTCGTCACCGCGTTGAACCTCGTCCCCGTCGGCACACTGGATGGCGGGCACGTCGCGTATGGTCTGTTCGGCGATAAAGCGCGGAAGATTTTTCCGTTCGCCATTGGCGCGTTAATCGCGCTGATCGTCCTCCCCTCGCTGTTCACGCTCTCGCTCGACTCGCTCAACTACAGTTGGGTTCTGTGGGTGTTCATCTTGTTTTGGCTGGGCAAAGTCCGCGCGCAACCGTTGGATGAAATCACTGAACTCGATTCTCCGCGCCGAATATTGGGGTATGTGATGTTGATCGTTTTCATCCTGCTCTTCACCCCGATTCCGATGGTGATGTATTGATGAATCCAATCCCGAAGGCGTCGCATGGCGTCGTGGCGACAGATGACATAATTTGAATGTGTGACACCCCTTCGGGGTTGCGACCAATACAATTTGCAACCTATAATCATTTGACCCCTTCGGGGTCTTTATTGCAAATAATCTAAGATATGAGAGTTGTTTGATGCCGCTCAGAAAAATCATTACCGTATTTTTATTATTCATCTTTATCTTTTCCGCGTGTACTCCAACCACGACCGATTCGAACACGCCAGCGCCGAGCCCGAGCGTGACGCCAATTGTTGAGGATGCGAAAACGCCGACGCCTGCGGCGAGCAGGCTGAACGTCGAAAAAGAATCGCTGCGCGGGAAGCAGGTCAACGTTTGGCATCCGTGGTTCGGCGCGCAGGCGAGTCTGTTCGAGTCGCAAGTCGAAAAATTTAATTCGACGAACGAATGGGGCATCGTTGTCAACGCAGAATCAAAAAGTAATTACAACGAAATTTTTTCGCAGACCTCCGCCGCGCTGGAGGCGTCGAGCAGTCCGCAAATTGTGATCGCGTTGCCCGAACATGCGCTCGCGTGGGGCGATGATGTGCTCGATCTGAATCCGTACGCGCATGATCCCGAATTTGGAATGAGCGCGCTCGACATGTCGGATTTTGCGAATGTGATCTGGCGGCAAGATGAAGTGGACGGAAAACGATTCGGCGCGCCTGCGCAACGGACCGCGCGCTTCATCCTCTACAATTCAACTTGGGCGCGCCAACTTGGGTTTGACTCGCCGCCCAAAAATTCTGCCGAGTTCGAAGCGCAAGCCTGCGCCGCGCACGCCGCGCTCACAAAAGATTCCGACACAACGAACGATTCGCTCGGCGGCTGGTTGATTGACGCGGATGCTCACACCGCGCTCTCGTGGATGTTCGCGTTCAACGGCGGCGCGCAAGAGGCAGATGGCTATCGCTTTCTTGCGCCTGGTAACATTGATGCGTTCAAGTTTTTGAAATCGTTGCAAGAAAAAAATTGCGCGTGGGTCGCCTCGCCCGATCTTTCCGCGTACGATCGTTTCGCGGCGCGGCAGGCGTTGTTCGTCACTGCGAGCCTCGAAGAATTTTCCGATCAATCGCGCGCGTTTTCCGCCGCAAGCAACCGCGATGAATGGATCGCCCTGCCGTTCCCCGGCGACGGACGCGACGCGCTCGTTGTCTACGGCTCCTCGTTCATCGTCTTCAATTCGGATGACGCGACTCAACTCGCCTCGTGGTTGTTCATCCGCTGGATGCTCTCCGCGGAGACTCAAGCGGATTGGGTGAGAAGCACGGGACTCTTCCCGCTTCGTTCCTCGACGTTCGACCTGCTCGCCGATTATTCAGCCGATCACCCACAGTGGGCAGAGGCGGTGAAGTATCTATCGAGCGGAGAAGTCACACCGCAACTTTCATCATGGCGGCTCGTACGAGTCATGTTGGAAGACGGTTTCCGTGATATGTTTGACACCATCCGCCACCCCGATCTGACAGAAGGACAAGTGCCGGTCATTTTGACTCAGATGGATCAAACGGCGGAAGAGTTGTCGAAATAGTTAGTAGAGCAAGATGCCATCTTGCTCTACGTGAAAGATGAAGAATATGAATCAATCACAATATCGCGCGCGACAAGTCGCCGCGAAAACGCATGAAGTTGTTGAATACGACCACGACGAGACGAAGCCCGGTAAGCCGTTGTACATCATGGTCCCCGGCGGACTCGTCGCGTTGGGCGCGTTAGGCACGATCATCCTTGTCGCTTATCTCACATGGGTCGAAACGCAGCTCGATCAAACCACAGGGCTGATCTTGATCGGTTTGTTGTTTCCGTTTTACGTTGGTGGCGTGTTCCTGTTCAGTTATGGCTATGAGTTGTACAACATTCCACGCGCCATTCGGCTGACCGCGATCATTGTGTTTCTCACGCTCGCGGCAGTCGTCATTGTGGCAGTGTTGTTCTTTGTGCTGGGAGAATCGAAGGGTGGGTCATCGCGTTCTTCAGGTTCGAGGTCGAAGTCATCGTCTGGAGGATCGAAGTCCAGTTCAGTGTCTTCGAGCGGATGGAACGCGCCGAATCTTGGGAATGTTGTTGTTTTAGGCGGCGGCGGGACTCGCACGCGCGAAGTGACCAAGGAAGTTGTGAAAGAAGTGGAAGTGCCTGTCGCGCCGCGATCTATCACCTGTCCCAGTTGCGGACGCGCCTATGTGCCAGCCGATGAGAAATATATTTGTCCCAGTTGCGGCGCGCCGACCCCGCAGGAGTTGATCGAGGAGTCGGAGAAGCCGAGGGAGAGGGAGTAATTGGTAATTGGTAAGTGGTAATTCGTGATGAGGAGAATTGGGGGATTAGAGACTGGAGACTAGAGACTAGAGACTTGAGACTTGAGACTGGAGATTGATTTATGAAGCTCATGTACATCAACGGCGAACTCACGAAGGGCAAAGCGCAAGGCGAGATCGAGGTGACGAATCCCGCGACGGAGGAGGTGTTGGACTCTGTCCCGCGCGGGAATGCCGAAGATGTGGAATCGGCTGTCCAGTCGAGCAAAGAGGCGTTCAAGTCGTGGCGGAAGATGGGCGCGAACGAGCGGACGAATCTCCTGCATGAAGTCGCATCCAAGGTGAAGAGTCATAAAGAAGAACTGGTACATTTGCTCACGCTCGAACAGGGCAAGCCGATTTCTGAAAACGAAGAAGAGTTGGAATGGGTGGCGAACACGTTCGATTATTACGCCGAGTTGGGGAGGCACGATCGCGGGAGGGTGATCCCGCCGGGCGAACATTCGCAATTCAATTTTATTTTACGCGAACCGTATGGCGTGGTGGGTTGCATCGTGCCGTGGAATTTTCCGTTGTTGTTGATGGCGTGGAAGGTTGCGCCCGCGCTCGCGGCGGGCAACACGGTGATCATCAAGCCAAGCGAGATGACGCCGCTCACTGCGTTGTACATGGCAGAACATTGTTTCGATCATCTGCCTGCGGGCGTTGTCAATGTAATTACGGGCTTCGGCGCGGAGGCTGGCGAGCCGTTGGTGAAACATGCGGATGTGCCGGTGATCGCGTTCACGGGAAGTTTGGCGACGGGTCAGCGAATCGCGTCACATGCCGCGCCAATGATGAAGAAGTTGCATCTCGAACTCGGCGGCAAAGATGCGACGGTCATTGCCGAAGATGCTGACCCCGAACTCGCGGCAAAGGCTGTGGCGTATGCGGCGTTGATAAACGCGGGTCAGGTTTGCACGAGTACCGAGCGGGTTTACATCCCGAAGCCGAAAGCAGAACAATTCACCGAAGCGATCGTTGAACATGTGAAATCTCTGCGATTGGGATCGGGACTCGAATCAACAACGGATGTCGGTCCGATGATCGGCGATTCATATCGGGGGAAAGTTGAGTCGCACGTGGACGAAGCGCGCGCCCGTGGAGCGACGGTCCTCACGGGCGGTCAACGTCCGAAGAATTTGTCGAAGGGCTGGTATTACGAACCCACCGTGTTGACGGGCGTGGATCATTCCATGCTCATCATGCGCGAGGAGACGTTCGGTCCTGCCGTGCCGTTGATGGAGTACACGTCGTTCGAGCAGGCGATTGATCTGGTGAACGACAGTCCATACGGCTTGGGCGCGGTTTTGCTTTCGGAAGACCCGAAGAAGATCAAGATGTTTTTCGAAGATGTGAAGGCAGGGACGATCTGGATCAACGACCCGCTGACCGATAATTACGCGAGTCCGTTCGGCGGGATGAAATACTCCGGCGGCGCGCGCGAACTCGGCATCGAAGGACTCGACCAGTTCCGCGAGACGAAGCATGTGCATTGGGATTTTAATTTCGAGGATAAGTCGTATTGGTATCCGTATGGGAGGTAGAGAACGAGTTGGTTAGAAAAAATTACGTGGGTAGTGTTCGGATATAATAATTGTCTTAGCGATCAACCTCTCTTTCTGAAATGAAAATTTCTGTACTGAAAAGACCGAATAATTTGAATGGGTAAAATTAATGTCCGCCCGTCATTGTAAATTAATTCTTGGCTTGTGGAGTCTACAGGGGTTTATTGCTTTCCTGTGGATTGTCACGATTCCTACAGATACGGAAACCCCTGTCCTTTTCGGCTTTTCTTCCGCGCGATTGATATTGTTATGCGCCGCGCTCATCCCTGCGGCGCTGTTCGCCGTATTGTCGCTCAGATACGATATTCTGGAACGGCAGCGATTTTGGTCGAAGGTTGTGCAGCGCGAGGCGTTTTGGGACGCGTTGTATATTACTTCTGTGGTGGTCGTGTCCTCTTCGATCCTTAGTTTAGAGCTATTTAATTTACTTCATCATTCTTCTAGTTATGAAGCATACGCGTTTAGAGTGAGGCCGCTACAGTTCTGGTTGGGGCTTTGCGGGCTTGAATGCGCATTCTTGATCGGGCGGAACAGATATGAACAAGTGAAAGATATTTTTGATCTGTGGCGACCTGTTTTTATTGACTTCGTCGCCGCGCTTGGTCTTTTTGTCATTTTGGGTTTTCTGATAATTGTTACCGGAGTTGGCATCACCCCGATTGATAACTTAGGCGGACCACCAGTTCCTTATTTTGAATGGCAAATTCTGCTTGTTTTGCTGATCATTGGGATCATTGCTTGTTTGTCTCGCGTTAAGCTGACGATCAACAAATCTTGGGCGCCTTTGTTGATCTATATGCTAGCCGTACTTATTTGGTGGAGCCAGCCTATAAACCCCGGTTTTACCGCGACACCTCCGCGCGCGCCTAATTTTGAAATTTATCCTTTTTCAGATCCTCTTTTCTACGCTCAATACGCCCAATCTGCATTGACGGGGAATGGCTTTTATTGGCCAGAAATCCCTTCGCGGCCGTTTTATGACGCCCTATTAACTTGGTTTCACTTGCTCGGAAACCAAAGCTATCCCCGGGTTATATTCGTTCAGTCGTTATTACTTGCCTTTTTTCCTGTCGTACTCTACCTGCTGGGTAGGGAGATTGGCGGATGGCCCCTGGGTGTAGGGCTTTCGCTGTTGACGATCTTTCGCGATGTGAATTCTAACAACGCTGTTCTACTTGCCAATAATGTTACGAATTCCAAATTGTTCCTCTCGGAATTGCCCACGGCGTTGTTCCTCAGCCTGGCTACATTGTTATTTCTTCTTTGGCGGCGGTCTGTCCATAGACGTATCTGGCTTTCCGCATTGATAGGCGGAGTCATCGGAGTCGCGGTTCTTATACGATTGCAGAGCGTTGTGTTTATTATTGCGGCTATCGTCATGACGTTTTTTATGCTTTCTGATCGTAAACAATGGCTCGTGAACATATTGCTATTGGTCGCGGGACTTGGCATAGTTGTTGCCCCATGGTTCGCGCGAAACTACCTTGCTGCTGGTGGTCTCGTTTTAGACAATCCGGTATCTCAGACAATGACAATGGCGCGTCGATGGAGCGGCAGTTGGGGCAACGAAATACTACCTCGGCTTCCGGGTGAGAATGACGCGGGGTACTCGAGCCGGCTCACGCAGATGGCATTACAGAGCTTTATGCGGCGCCCCGGTTTTATTTTGCGCACTACTGCCGATCATTTTGTTGATAATACGATCACCAGCCTTTTGGCATTCCCGGTGCGTGATGAATTGCTTTCTCCAACCGAATTGTTTTTTCCGCGGCATGCATTTTGGGATCTGCCGTTCACAAGCAAGCGGGTTTCACGCCTCACCCTTAATATTATGTTTTTTATCTTGGGGCTTTCCGCGGCTTGGCGGCGGCTAGGACAAGTTGGACTCTTTCCCGTTTATCTTGGGATTTTCTACAATTTGTGGACATCATTATTCTTTAGTTCGGGCGTGCGCTTCGTTGTCCCAATCGATTGGGCTTTTCATCTATACCAATTCTTTGGCATATTGATATTTTGCGGATTTCTTCTCTCGTTTACAAAAATTGGAAAAGAAAGTTTGTTTTATTGGTTTCCAATGTTGGGACGTGCTGATGCAGAATTATCGTCTCTGCACCCTTTCAATCGTCGAAGCTTAATCGGAAGTTTCATATTGTTGTTGGCGTTGGGTGGATTTACCCCAATTACAGAATCTATCTTTCCGCAGAAGTATCCTCCCATACCACAAGAAGAAATCCTTGAACAAATTGGGGCAGTGGCGGAACCCGGCGAGATCACGTTATATGGACGCGCAATTTATCCTCGATATTATGCAGCGGGTGATGGGGAGCCTGAAACGGCAAAGTTGGGCTACAAAATAAGTGAAACTCCGCGCTTGGTATTTTATCTAACGGGTCCCAATCACTATTTGGTGATCTTTAATTTAGATACTTCGCCGGAATATTTTCCCAACTTGTCAGATGTCTATATGGTAGGCAAACAAGTCAATGGATATTTTTCTCCGCGTGTTGTGTTTGTAACAAAGGATGGTCGCACCGAAACGTATCAAATGGCCAATCAATGAATACGCTGTATATTTATGGGTATTAATTCATGATAGAAAATAACAAGTGGATAGTTTGGGGAACGCCCCTCATGTTTTTGATCATATTATTCCTTTCGTTTGGATTGATGATCCCGTGGCTGGGGCATGAATTCGATGAATGGCATTTTGTTTACTATGCTACTCGCGGCGCGCAAGGCTTGACTGATATATTTAACTACGATGGTCATCCCCAGGCAGTCTGGTCGTATGTTCCTAGTTTTAACTTGTTGGGCTACAACCCCGCCGCCTGGCATCTCTATTCGTTACTCTGGCGCTGGCTGGCAGTTCTGTCTTTTTGGTTATGTCTGAGGAGAATCTGGCCGCATTACCACCGTCAGACTTTTTTCGTATCAGCCTTATTTGCGATTCACCCAGTCTTCACATTACAAATTTTCCCGATTTCGTTTTATGAAATATGGCTAGGGTATGTATTGTTGTTTTCATCTTTCTTTTTTACGATACTAGCCGTCCAAGATATAAAAAGGAGCCGAATATTTGCGGTGATTTCCATCGGTTTGGCGCTTGGTCACGCGTTTACGTCAGAATATACATGGTTTGTTGAGTTGATGCGTCCTGTATTGATTTGGCTTGCTCTTCCTTCTGACGAGAGACCGATGAATAAATTCGTTCATGTTGCCAAAACATGGATTCCCACATGCGCTATTTTCGTTTCATCCGTCGCATGGAGAGGTTTTTTTTATGTCCCATTGCGTAAATCTTTTCAGGTTCAGAGTGATGTGTTTGTAGACCCTGTTAAAACTATTTTTGTATGGATGATAAATTTTTTACCCGACGCAAGCATTGTGCTTATTACTTCCTGGTATAAGACTTTTAGTTCGGAATACATGTATCTGGCTCGACCATTCAACCTTGCTTTGATCCTATTGGTGGTTTTACTGTTGATTTGTGGGAGCATATATCTGCGTCGGGTTGATCGTTTATCACGATGTTCTGAGCAGTGGGCGTCTCAGGCAGTTCTGTTAGGATTGCCCAGTCTTTTGTTTGGAATTCTTCCATTTTATATTGCTTCTTATTCAATCCAGTGGACGGAACCCCCATATAACTCGCGGTTGGCGTTGGGGATGCTGCCGGGCGCAGCTCTTATTTCAGCCGCAGTGATCGAAAGAATCATTTCTAAACAAAACCAAAAAATATTCATGATCTTGATGATTCTTGGGGCGGCGATCACTTGGCACATTCGCTATACAAATGACTATCGAAAGGTGTGGGAGTATCAATCTAACTTTCTCCAACAACTTACTTGGAGAGTTCCCGGCATTGAAAAGAATACGGCGTTGTATGTTTGGCAACCATCCCTTCCCAATATCGGAAACTCAGAGGCTAATTTTGCGTTTTATGGAGACTTTTCTCTTAGTTTGGCTATAAATTCACTATACGAGCCAAATCCAATCTCTTCTGAAAACAGACTTTCGTACTGGTATTATTTCGTGTCGGGTGAATCCGTCGCCGTGTTGGATAATAGTCCACTGCGGGTGGAACACGCAACAACCTTTTTTGAGGGAAATTCGACCGATAGTTTGTTCTTTTATTATGATCCACGGAATGATCGCTGTTTGCGTTTGGTTACTCCCGAAGATCGATTTTATAAACAGTATCCAGAAACCATTAAAGAAATAGCTTTGCAGACTACAGTAGACAGGATTCTTCCAGAAACCAGGCAGAATATAAACCTTCGAAACGAGATCTTTAACAGCGGAAAGAAAACCTGGTGTTACTTTTATCAAAAAGCCGAATTAGCGCGTCAATATCAACAATGGGACGAAATCAAGCTATTATGGAATAGCGCGGTTAGTAATAATTTACAAACGACAATTGGCGTAGAGTATATTCCTTTTATTGATGGCTTTGCCCATCTTTCTGATTGGCAGGCAGCGGCAGAACTTACAATATCAGCCAGTAATCTCTCGAAAGCCATGAACTCTATCCTTTGCCCGCTTTGGAGCAGTATAGAACAATCAACATTGAGTTCGGGTGCAAGAGACGAAACGATCCGCCAGGTCGAAATGGAACTGGAGTGCGCTAACCAATAATTACCCTAATTCTTATGCGTTAGACAACTGTCGCTTTCAATAGTGTCATATTAGAACTGGCGGTGCATTTGTTCGATTGATAGTATGCCGCATTTTGATTCGACCTTTTCAACTGGAAATGTGGCTTAACGACGGTTTTGAGTATGGTAAAATCTCGTCCGCACGCGGGAGTCGCCAAGTGGTAAGGCATCAGCCTTCCAAGCTGATATTCGTGGGTTCGAATCCCATCTCCCGCTCAAGTTCGGTGAGCAGTGATCAGTTTGTCAGTTATCAGTAGAAATTACTGTTGCGCTGATTACTGGTCACTGATTACTTTATCACTGAAACGGGGGCCCGTGGCGCAGTGGTTAGCGCAGGGAACTCATAATTCCTTGGTCGCTGGTTCGAATCCAGCCGGGCCCACTCTCTATTCACGATTTTTGATTGACGATTGTGCCGTGCGAACACACGGCATTTTGTGTTAAGATGAGAAAATATTTGGCTTGTTATGAAGAAAATTTCCATCGTTATCCCCGTCTATTTCAACGAATCCAACCTGCCTGATACCGTTCCGCAACTGCTTTCTTTGGAGGAGAAGTTCCCCGGGTATTCCCTCGAACTTGTTTTTGTGGACGACGGCTCGGGAGACCGTTCGCTTGACGTGCTGCGAGAATACCAATCTCAAAGCCCAGAGAGGATCAAAGTCGTCAAGTTGACTCGCAACTTCGGTTCGATGTCCGCCATTCAGGCTGGGTTCACGGTGGCGACCGGCGACTGCGTGGGAATGATCTCCGCAGACCTGCAAGACCCGCCAGAGATATTTTTGGATATGATCTCCCACTGGGAAAAAGGAAGCAAAGCGGTCTTCGCCGTTCGGCAGGATAGGGAGGAACATCTTGTTCAAAAAATGCTCTCCAATACCTATTATTCGCTCATTCGAAAATTCGCGCTCGCCGAGTACCCCAACGGCGGATTTGACTTCTTCCTCGTTGACCGTCAGGTTGTTGCCGATCTTAATCGCATTCAGGAAAAAAACACGAACATCATGACCCTCGTCTATTGGCTGGGGTATAAGCCCGTGATGATTCCCTACATCCGCAGGCAACGAATAAAGGGGAAATCGCGCTGGACGTTCGCGAAGAAGGTCAAACTATTCATTGACACGTTCGTCGCGTTCTCGTTTTTTCCGATCCGCATCCTTTCGGCGTTGGGACTGCTCGTGGCGATGGGATCATTCATCTACGGCGGCTATGTTTTGTTTTATTGGTATTTTTATGGGATCGAGGTCAAAGGCTATGTGCCGATCATTGTGGCGCTTGCGTTCAACTCCGGTTTGCAAATGGCGATGCTCGGCGTGTTGGGCGAGTACCTGTGGCGTACGCTCGATGAAGTCCGCCGACGTCCCCAATTTGTGATTGATGAAATTTATCAAGAGTCGAAACAGACAGACTCGGAAACTAGCGGAGATTGAATGTCCGATTTTTTTGCGCACCCGAATTCAATTGTTGAATCCAAGCAGATCGGGAAAGCCACTCGCGTGTGGGCGTTTGCCCATGTTCTGCCCGGCGCGGTGATCGGCGAGGACTGCAACATTTGCGACCATGTCTTCATTGAAAATGATGTTGTCGTCGGGAATCGCGTCACAGTCAAATGCGGCGTGCAGTTGTGGGACGGCATCCGTCTGGAGGACGATGTGTTCGTTGGACCGAACGCCACGTTCACGAATGATCCGTTTCCCCGCAGTAAAAAGTACCCGACGGAATTTTCCAAGATCGTTGTTCAAAAAGGCGCTTCGATCGGCGCGAATGCGACGATCTTGCCGGGTATCACAATTGGACAAAACTCAATGGTCGGCGCGGGAGCGGTAGTCACGCGAGACGTCCCGCCGAATTCAATTGTGATGGGCAACCCTGCGCGGATCGTCAATTATGTAACCGAAAGTTTTGAGACCGAGGAAACTGCCGCACAGCCGGTAAGCGGCGATCAAGATTTGCCGGTGAAGGGCGCGGTGTTGGTCCACCTGCCGAAGATCACAGACTTGCGCGGAAGCCTGACGTTTGCCGAATCCCCCGGGCTGTTGCCGTTCGAGCCGCGCCGCTTCTTTATGATCTACGATGTGCCGAGCAAAGATGTCCGCGGTGAACATGCTCACAAAGAATTGCATCAACTCCTCATTTGCGTAAAGGGCGCGTGTTCTGTTGTGTTGGATGACGGAAACGTTCGCGCCGAAGTGCGGCTGGATCGCCCAACCCTCGGGCTTCACATCCCGCCGAAGGTTTGGGCGACCCAGTACAAATTCACGTCAGACGCGGCTCTTCTGGTCCTCGCCTCCGATGTGTATAAGGCTGAGGATTACATCCGCGATTACAACGAATATTTGGAATCGGTATCCAAAAGATGAAAACACTTGTACCGTTTCTTGACATGAAAGCGCAGTACGATGAACTGCGCGAGGAACTCGATCAGGCGTATCAACGCGTGATGGATTCGGGTTGGTACATTCTCAGCGACGAAGTGCGCGCGTTCGAGCAAGAGTTCGCGGATCATCTCGGCGTCAAACATTGTGTCGGCGTGGGCAATGGACTTGAAGCGCTTCAGTTAATTTTTATGGCGTATGGAATTGGCGCGGGAGATGAAGTGATCGTGCCGTCCAACACGTACATCGCGTCGTGGCTGTCAGTCTCTTATGTTGGGGCAACTCCGATTCCCGTCGAACCGAATCCGTCCACTCATAACATTGATCCGTCGCGCATCGCCCAAGCCCTCACCAAGCGGACGAAGGCGATCATGCCCGTGCATCTGTATGGTCAGCCAACGGAGATGACCGAGATCTGGAAACTTGCCGAGCAACATGGACTGCGAATTGTGGAAGATTCTGCGCAAGCGCATGGCGTGAAGTACATGGACAAGATGGCTGGGAATTTGGGCTCTGCTGCGGCGTTTAGTTTTTATCCCACAAAGAATCTCGGCGCGTTCGGCGATGCTGGCGCAATAACAACGAATGAAGATGAACTGGCGGATAAAGTCCGTGTGTTGAGAAATTACGGCTCACGCAAAAAATATTACAACGAGGTCAGGGGACATAACTCGCGGCTTGACCCGTTGCAAGCCGCGTTCTTGCGCGTGAAGTTGAAATATCTCAACGAGTGGAATGTGCGCCGCCAAAACCTTGCGAAGTATTATCTTGAAAAACTTAATAACTTACCCGGGCTTGGTCTGCCGATCACCGCGCCGCAGACTGAACACGGCTGGCACATCTTCGTTGTGACTCACGATGATCGAGACGGACTAAAATCTCATCTCGATGAACACGGCGTGGATACGTTGATCCACTACCCCGTCCCGCCGCATCTTTCCGAAGCGTATGCCGACCTCGGTTACAAAGCGGACGATTTTCCCCTGTCGGAAAAACTCGCGAATAGCGTCTTGAGCCTGCCCATCGGTCCGCACGTGACAAAAGAGCAAGCGGAATTCGTTGTTGGGCGGATTAGAGAGTTTTGCCTTCGCTACAAGTTCAAGGAGAATTTGTGACCCCGTATATCGCCGCGCTTCTCACGTTTGTCATCGCTCTTGCTTTCCTCCGCCTGATGGACTTTCTCGCTCATCGCGGATTCATCGAAAGCCGATTGAGCCGAAAACTCATCCACATCGGCACGGGTCCGATCTTCGTCTTGTGCTGGCTCATGTTCACCGATGTATTCATCTCCCGCTGGCTTGCCGCGCTTGTGCCTCTGCTAATCACGATTCAATTCGCGCTGGTCGGTTTGGGCGTCATCAAAGACGAAGCCGCCGTCAAAGCCATGTCGCGAACGGGAGATCCGCGCGAAATTTTGCGCGGTCCGCTGTTTTATGGAATCGTCTTCGTTGCGATGACGTTGATCTATTGGAAAGATTCGCTCATCGGCATCCCCGCCTTGATGATCCTATGCGGCGGCGACGGGATCGCCGACATTGTGGGGCGGCGCGTCAATTCGCCGAAGCTGCCTTGGTCGCGCGAAAAAAGCGTTGCCGGCTCCCTCAGCGTTTTCTTCGGCGGCTGGCTGTTGACCATGTTCATCTTCACCGTCTATGTTTGGCTGGGCGCGTTCAGCGGACCCACCACGCGCTTTGTCTTGCCTGTTTCACTTGTCACTTTGGGAGCCACGCTGGTTGAGTCTCTGTCGTTCAAAGACATTGACAACGTCACGATCGTAGTCGCGTGTGTCGTGATCGGGCATCTCGTGTTCTAAAAACCTTCGCAAGGTTGAATTACCCGACCTTCTCTTCATCATCCTTTTTCAGAATCATCACGCGATAACTCTCGGCATACTTCATGCCCTTGTCCTTCGCTTCCTCCTCCGCCCATTCGGTTATCCATTTGCCAACTTCATCCACAGGGATTTGACTCGCGTGCTGTTGCAGCGCTTTGATTTTGACTTCCAGCGTTTCTGTGATGTCAACCCACGTGTCGGATTTTTCCGAGCCGTGGACGTATAACCGCTTCACCTCGTGCGGTTCATACCCAGCCTCGAGCAGGTCGGCGAACATCAGCCGACTCCCAGCCGACGGGAAGACCGCCGTTGTTGCCGCCTCCGCCGCGGCGCGATGATCGGGGTGATTCACATACTCGTTGCCGTAAAACCACGCTTCGGGATTGCCGCAGAGGACTGTATCCGGCTTGAATTGGCGGATGAGGCGCGTCAGGTCTTTGCGGAGTTGAATCGTCGGTTCCAATTCCCCATCGGGATAACGCATGAAAATCGTCTCTTTGACTCCGAGTACGGCACATGCCGCGAGTTGTTCCTTTTCGCGCAGTTCCGCGAGTTCTTTTTTATATCTTCCATCCTTTGCGGGATCGTTCGAACCCGAATCGCCGCTGGTGATGACAACGCAAATAATTTCGCATCCCGCCTTCGACCATTTCGCAAGCGTCCCGCCGATGCCGAACTCCTGATCGTCGGGGTGTGCTTGAATGGTCATTGCGATTTTTGGTATATATTCTTCAGTCATTTTTCTCCTGTGATTCCGCGCTGAGCGGAGTGGCGCGTGGTGTTCGCGCCACGTAGTCGAAGCGTTTCCTTCCAATCGCCAACATCTTATTTTGAATCTTGAATACCTTGAAAAACAATTTAACGAACGGCAATAGCACATTGACGAGCCGTTGTGACTTGAACAATTTCTTCAAATAGAACTCATACGGGAAAGATAGTTCATGGAACTTGCGCAGGTCGATCACTTCAAACCCAACGGTCTCGAATAACTGCTTCATTTCATGCGTCGAAAAAATCTGTTTGTGACCGAATAAGTGCGACGAGTACATCGCGTTCAGGAATGTGGGAAATCTGCCGCCGCTGAGACGATACGTCAATTCGCCGAAGCGGTGATAAAAACTATCGCGGCAGGGAGTGTCGATCAGCAACAAGCCTCCTTGCTTCAATACCCTCGCCGCAGACTGTAATGTCTGCATCGGAAAATTCACATGCTCGATCACATCCCATAGCGTGACCGCGTCGAAGCAAGTCGCGTAGCCAGATTGCCAATAGTCACTTTCTATCGGATGTTTATCTATTGCGAGTCCGTGTTTGACTTTTGCATACTGGGCGCGGCTGTCGCTCAGTTCGATGCCCGTCACGTCTGCGCCTTGTTGTTTAAGCAGTGAAAGAAAAAGCCCGCCGCCACAACCGATATCGAGAACTTTGGCGTCTTGGAGGGGGAGATGCTGTTTGACGATGTTCGCCTGATTGTCGAATTTTTTCGCGTTCGCTTGTAACTGCGTCTCGATGTACGAGGCAACTTCATCGGTCAGTTCTGATGCGTTGATCTCAGGCGGGATGTCTTCCACAGGGTCGAGATAATCAATAAAATGAAAACCGCTTTTTGAAACGAACACATTCGCGTTCTTCAACTTGTACGCCAACCGCCCGCCCTCGTGCGGATTCGTCTTTAGCGCGTCGATGTTTTCCATTTCCATAGGGAGCGATTGTAACCGAAACCAGAAGACCCCCGAGTTCTCAAAGAACTCGGGGGTCTTGTCGGAGGTATTTGTCTGTCATGTTGTTTTTCGCCCTGAGCGATAGCGAAGGGTCTGTTATGAGTCGGTCAGAAATGCTTCGGGATGTCCGCATCCCGAAGCAAGGCATATCCAACTTATGTGTTTGAAAGATCAAGCCCAATATTGATCGTCGCGGCGTAACCGTTCGCGTTATCGCCTGCGACGTCGAGCGTCAACTGATCGCCTCCGTTGTTAAAAATTCCATCGGATGTGTTGAAGGTGTCGCGTTGTCCTTTTGCGGCGTAAGGCTGTGCAGTGTACACCTGATCGGT
Organism: Anaerolineales bacterium; assembly: GCA_021462845.1. Classification (GTDB taxonomy): domain Bacteria; phylum Chloroflexota; class Anaerolineae; order Anaerolineales; family Villigracilaceae; genus Defluviilinea. The sequence goes on along the minus strand of JAJTXU010000053.1, from coordinate 5,956 downwards.
CAGCGCCTCGTCAAAGAAAAACTGTGACACGAATTCATATACCTGCCCGTCCGCGCCAATGGTGCGGATCATAAAATGGATGTGAACCGTTCTGCCTGAATACCAGCCCGGGTATATGGTGATGAACTGCGCTTTCCCCGTTGTGTCTGTCAGTTGATAGCCGCGCAAAAATTTTTGCCCGACCGTGTTGAATGTCCGATCTGTTACGCCCGAATAAATTCCCGCCGCATCACAATGCCAAATATCCACTTGCGCGTTTTCGATCGGATCGCAACTGTTTTGCGAAACATCATAAACACCGATCGCAAGGGCAAGCGGAATACCCTCCCTTACTGAATTATCAGACGGCTCTGAGCGAATATCAGAGCGATTCAATTGCTCATCTACGAAGTAGGGTCCGATCGTTAACTCGGGACGCGCCACGCAGGAAAGCGCCTCGGCGGTTGCGGGCGAGGCTGGCGTTGTCCCCGCCAATGTCGGCGCGGCGGTTGGAGTCAACGCGGGGATCAATGTGCTTTTCACTTGAGGAGCCACGCACGACGCGAGAAATGCCGCGCCGCCCACGCCCAACAACTTGAGCATATCTCTTCGGCTGAGGATCAATCCTACGGGCTTATCATCGTTATCCATGAAATCTCCTTTTATCGTTCGCAGTATCATACACAGAAGATTTTAGAAAAGCATGAAAAGACCATGTGGATTTTATGTGGATATCAACCGCAATACACGGTCGGACTTTCCCACTTCGCGGCGAATCCTCTCCCTTATGTTGCGTCTGTAGGGATGATGGTCGTGGTGAGGATGGAACGAGATTACAATACCTCCTGACAGACCATTTAGGTTCAACTGTTGCAGCCACAAGTAGCAGCGGAACTTTAACAAGTCAACAGAAATATCCTTCGACAAGTTCAGGATGTTGCCTGCCGTTCGGCGAAGATCGCGCAGACATACCAGCCTTCAATCAGAAGAGACAAAGCAACAAGAGAATATATGAATCCCAAAAAATCTTTAATTTATCTGCTCTCTATGTCAATAATCTTGCTTGGATGTTTGCTTGTGCCCAAGTCAAAACCAACTTCTAGTGCAACTTTGGAATTAACCCGCCCTGCATTGTTGCCACTCACCACAGATTTACCCACAGCAACAATGATGCCATCACCATCTGATCTGCTTACTATTCCAACTTTAGAAGGTGGCGAAGCTTATTTGCTACTACAGCATTTTTTAAAGAATGAACCTCCTTGTCAACTCCCTTGTTGGGGAGGGGTTACGCCTGGAGTATCTAAAGTAAGCGATGCTGAAAAATCGTTTGCAAGATTAAGTGGCATATCTTCATCCGAATTCACCTTTTTTGGAAAAGTAGGAGATTCCTGGTCTGTAGGGAACTTAGATATTAATTACCCTTTAGAAAATAGTGGGGTTCATATTGTGCAAGATTTTCTTGCCAGATCTAGTAATGAAACAATAACATTACTTGCAATTGACGCTCCATATTCAAACAGTCAGGGTTTTAGCTATCAAGAATACAACGATCTGTTGTCTGCTTACACTATGCCTGAGATTCTTGCCACATACGGCGTACCAAACCTAATATTTTCCAGAGCCGATATAAATTCTGCCGAACCCAGCGTAACTGATTTTTTCATAATACGTTTGTTGTATCTGGATCTTGGCATCTTTGTTAGTTATACAATTCCAATGGAAACCAGAGAGAATACATTTAGGTTTTGCCCATCTGAATCCTTCATTAGTTTAAAACTTACTCCGCAAGATATTGGAGATAACTACCAAGAATTTTTTCAGCAACTAGGCAATGAAGAATGGGCATCAATCCCATATGCAAGTCATGATAAATCAATACAAGAAGCCTTAGGGCTTACGAATGAGGACTTTGTTCAACTCATCATATCCGTACATGATACATGCTTTGAGTCTCCAGTAAGCATTTGGTCCCAACCTTAGTCGCGCAAATTTTCCGACATCGACACTTTTGCCGACCATGGCGTGGACGACCCGCAAGCCACGAATCAAAGCGGCCAGTTCGGGCGGGCATACAACCACAGTACGAGGCTCCGCGTGTCGTGACTGGGTCAGGCGCGAGATTTATCTTCGAGCGGTTTGATCCGTTTCCAATTTCCAGCCGCGAATGCCGTCAGCGCAAGCAATTCCATGATCCTTCCAGCGAAAGCAGAACCGCTCGCCCCAAAGAGATTTTGTATGACCACGAGAGAAATGCCGGTGTTCAACAACGCAAACGCCGCCCAGATAAATTTTTCATTTCCGCGCGGCGAACCGTGCGACAATCTCGGCAGGATCCAGAATGCGACGCCCATGCTCAGTTGCACCATCCAGCCGATGAATGCGAATTCGATGTGCAATGGGAGGAGCGACCATACTGCTGGCAGGAACATAATTCCCTTGTTTGCCAACAACAACCCGCCAACCGTAAACCCCAACAGCGCGTGGATCATGGAAGCGCGGATAAAGTAAACGCTAAGACGAGGCATTTATTTTTCCTTGACGCGCGTCCATGTGTTGAACACGAAACTGACGCCTGACAGCCATTGCAACGTTGCCGAAACGATCAACGCCCAACTACTGAGCAGGGATGGTGATGTTGCATTGAGCGGCTCAAAGATGATTCGCAAGATCAAACCGGTGTTGAGCAGGATAAACGTTGCCCATCCCAGCCATTCGAGTCCGCGCGGGTTGGATGGGCTGTACTTGGGGAACATCCAAAAAGCAACGCCGAAGATCAATTGCGTGAGCCAGCCGAAAGTGAGCATGTGGAAATAGGCGGGAAAAAACCCGCTGATCGTACCCGCGGCTGGAAATGCTAAAGCGATTCCCGCGACGAGCGCGAAGAGCAAATATAGAATAGCGGCTTTCAAGAACCATCGAGTGAGGGTCGGCATGAGTTACTTCCTGCTCCTGAGAACGGAATACACGGTCATGCCGAGGAACATCAAGATGGCGGCTTCGTTCAACACGCCGCCCCATTTGCGGACATCAACCTGATTGGTCAGATCGCCTGTCACGCGGAGGAGCAGGGAGAAATGCAAAAGCGCGAGATGAGCATAAAAGGCGGGATAAAAATTGATCGGCGCGCCGAGAATCGCGGGGAAGATGATCGGCGCGTGACCAAAGATCATGGACATCACGAAGCCGACAAAGACTGTGTGCAATACCGCGTCGTATAACGGACCCGCATAGGTTGCGCCGTAGATCATTTGAAGCGCTCCACCGATGCCCATCCAGATGAATCCGCTGAAGAGGCAGAAGGCGATGTAACGAGTCAATGGGATGGGGTGGCTGATGTTGCGCGCGGCGATGTCGTTTTTCAGGAACCATATTGCCAACGCCAGCATGGCGAGTCCGCTGAGGCACGCGCCCCAATTTGCGTTGAACATGGAGAGGACTGTGCCGGCGAGAAGGGCGAGGGCGAGAACGCCGAAGATTCGAATCTGCCCGCGCGTGGGATGCAGGACGCGGCTGAGTTCGAGGCGTTCTCCGCCTATCGTCAAGATGAGATAGCAGATCCACCAATGCGCGAGTTGGTAGATGGGGAATCCAGAGATCCATAAGATGTTGCCGATCACCCAGGACAACATGCCGACCGCCATCGTGACCGTGTGGATGACCGGTTCGCGCCGCACCATCACGATCAGGATGAAAAGCGCGACGATACTGCCGACCGTCATCAAGATGCCGCCGAGGGTTGGCGCAAACAAAAGGCTGACCCAGCCAACCCCGCACGCGAGAGGCGCGGCGAACATCCATCGTTGGCGGATGGCAACCGCGCGTTCGAGCGGGATCAATACGCCGAGGAAACCGGATATCATGAGCGGCCCGTGCGCGAGCGCGAGGTTGGGGAGGGCGGGAAGCATCCAGCCTAAACGCAGTAAGCCCGCCCACAGGGCGAATAGCAGAGCGAGGATGGCGAGGGCGAGGAAGGGGATGAAGCGTGTTTGAAGTTTCATTGAGGTTGTTGTTTCCAGTGGCTTGAAAAAATTAACGGAGACGCATGCGTCTCCGTTAATGATATGAGATTTTGGAAATGGGTCAACCCAAAAATCTAATGTCCTCCGCCCGGTATGATCGAGCCGTCGTAGATGGTTTTGTCGGCTTCGCCGATGACGTGCAACATACCCCACGCGCCGCGGTCGGTCCTTGCGAGGGCGTGATCTACCAGCACATAGTTTCCGGGGTAATCCGCTTTGAATTCGATCATCACCGCGCCGCCTGCGGGGATCAGCGTGGTTTGCACGCCCTGTGCTGGCGGAGAGATTAGGTCGCCCTCGCGGTAGACCCGGTCGAAGATTTCGCCGATCACGTGGAAGTTCGAAGTGAAATTCACACCGGCGTTGCCCACGAAGAAGCGGACCGTATCGCCGACTTCGACGGTCATGTTATTCAGCAGTGCGCCGGTCTTGCCGTTAAAGACAACATATTGCGGTTTGCCGTCAAGGAAGGCTTGCGAGTCGAAAAGTTGCAGACCTTCTCGTCCCAGAGAGCCGACCGTGTAGAACTCGCCCTGAACGATGTAGAATTCTTTGTCAACGGGAGGGAGTCCGCCTTCCGGTTCGACGAGGATCAACCCATACATGCCTTGCGTCATGTGCACGCCCGGGTTCCCAAAGGCGCAGTGATAGATGTAAATACCGGGGCTGAGCAATTTGAAGGTCATCTCTTTGGAAGCGCCGGGCGCCACAAGAGTTGCCGACGCGCCGCCGCCGGGACCCGTGACCGCGTGAAAGTCAACGTTATGCGGGTGCAAATTGGTTTCGGCGTTGTGGATCGTCAAGTGAACGGTGTCGCCTACGCGGCCGCGGATGAACGGTCCTGGCACGGTGCCATCGAACGTCCAATAATTGAGCGTGACGCCGTTCGCCATGTTGGCGATCACCTCTTTTGTTGTGAGGTTGACCTCGATCATGCCGTCTTTGCCATAGACGACGTTCTGAGGCACGTCGTTGGGGTCGCGGGAGATATCGTCCACGCGGGGGAAGTTGTCGAAATTTTGGAAGAAGCGATAGATGCTGTTGATCCGTATGTTGGGAGCTTCGCCCGGCCCGTATGTTTTCAACAGGAATGGGTAGGCAAACTCTTTCGGTAGCCCGCGCGGCGCGTAGAATACGAGCGACGCGCCGATAAAGATGACAACCAGCGCGATGGTGATCTTGCGCGAATGCGCGCGGCGCAATAGTAGAAAGATAAAGATCGCCGCGAATGCGTAAGCAACGATCAGCCCGAAGGCTTGAACGAGGTAATACCAGAGATATGACAACAGTTCCATGTGAGCTCCTTGTAGGGGGTGAAAATAATTCGATCTCTTACTTGAGCGTTGATTGTATGCAGGGGTGATTTTCCTGATAGTGATAATCTTCACTAATTATAGCCGATTTTGTCATATTCGGATGGAAGTTGTCGTATTTCCTTTGCCGCGTTCATGATCCAGCCTAAAAGAGAGATCGGGTTCAAAGATTTATCCTGTCAGAGGTAAAATACGCTTCATCTCACGCATAGGAGTCTCTCGATGCCCATCACCCTGAACGGATCGTCCCTCACTGTCGAAAAATTGGTCGCCATCGCGCGCGATGGCGAGAAAGTAGAACTCGCCCCCGAAGCCCTCGAACGGATCAAAGTCTGCCGCGCCATGTTGGAGGAGAAACTTGCCAGAAAAGAGATCATGTATGGCACGAACACCGGCATCGGCGAGTTTTCGGAAAAAATTCTCAATGACGATCAGGTGAAGGAATTTCAGAAATTTTTGATCTACAACCACGCGGCGGGGATCGGCGAACCTCTGCCGATCGAATACGTCCGCGCGGCGCTGGCGGGACGAATAAACGTTCACGCGCACGGGAATTCTGGGTGCCGACCTGAGATCACGCTGACCTTCGTCGAAATGCTGAACAAAGGCGTCACGCCGGTGGTTTGCACGAAAGGCTCGGTT
>JAJTXU010000052.1 GCA_021462845.1 Anaerolineales bacterium | reverse complement strand
TGGGGTAGGTCATTTGTTTCTCCTTTTGTTTCAACACCACAAGGATAACACTTGACCTACTTCTTGAAGTAATTTACAGAACCAATGCTACACTACTAATAAAAACACAATCGTCACGTGAGCAATAATAAAGCTGATTCCAGATTTGCATATCATTAGACCAAACTTTTATAGCAGTTTCTTGATTTTCGGCAAGTTTTTTCCAATTACTCATGGCTTGATTATATTCTTCTATTCTCTGCTTCTTCAGCAAAGGCTCGAGAATTGTGTTTCTTGCGGTGTATATCGCTAGGGTTATAAAAGAAATACCAATTACGCCTAAGAAACAGTTGAATTCGCCCGCCAGAAACATTAATACCAAAGCACCTAAACCAAACAAGCCAATAAAAAGTGACGCAACGATATTATATGTTTTATCAACTTCTTTGTGTACCAATACTGGCTGGGCGGGCAAATTGTTAGCAGGTTCAGATGGTGGAGACAATTTTGATGCAAGTGTAGAAGATTCTGTATGGAAGTACGTAAAACCTTGAACTGTGCTGGTTTGACTTGCTAAAATTGCTGAGACTTTTTGTACCTTGTCGTTTCTGCTACATTGAGGACATCTTGCGAATGATTCTAGTAAAACTGAACCAGCCTCTCTTCTTATCATATGTTCAGCGCCGCAATGTTGACACACTAAAGTTAATGTATTGGGTAATATGCTTAACTTTCCGCCACAACTGGGACACGACATGGTTATAAAGTCATTCATCTGTTATTCTCCTGAGATCATTTTATAATGTTGCTACAAGAATATACAACCATGTTGCTGCCCATTCGGAAATTGCAAATGTATAGATTAGTCTCTGACAAACAAATTATACTCCCTCTACCATCCTCCAAATCGCGGACGCGACGTGGGTCAAATCCGTCAACCCGCGTGTGAACTCCTCCCGCGCAGACTTGTCTCCGAGCACAATCAACGGTACATGCGCGTCCGTATGCTTCCGCGTGGACAAATCCTCCATGTTCCCATGATCCGAAGTCACCAACACCAACAATTCCTCTTTCCACTCTTGCCCTGAGCCGTGTCGAAGGGTTCTACTTTCTACGCCTTCTTTCATCTTTCCTCTTTCCTCAATCTCCTCCATCATTCCCCCAATCACCCCATCAAACGTTTCCATCAATCCAATTGCAGTATCCATTTGTTGCTTATGTCCGGCGTAATCGCTCGCCCAATATTCGAAGAACGAAAAATCATAGCCCATTGCCAGCGAGATCAATTTCTTCCCCGCCTCATGCGGATTCATCACCGGCGCATCGGGGAAGCCGAGCATCGTCCGCCAGCCTTCGCCGGTGAAATCGGCTGAGAGCGCGCGCCCCGCAGACATATCTTCATACGTGAACAACTCCAGCCCGGCGTTCGTTACCGCCAGCGGAATGGACGAGTACAACCGTTTGCCCGAATCGATTCCCTGAAAATAGCGCGGCGGATACGAGTTGAGCAGCGCGGTCCGCTTGCCTGCGGCGACGCATTTTGAAAACAATGTCTCGCCGTTCAAATACGACGCGACTTCGGGATTCGGTTTCGGTCCGTAGTGATAGCCGAGTTCAGCCGAAATATTTTTTCCCGTCAACAACATCGCCTGCCCCGTCGCAGACTGCGGCAACCCGTCCACGCCGACGCCGGCGTCAATGGCGCGAAGCGAAGCGTGTTCCCCGTCGAACGGCGCGGACTCTTTGACCAGCGAACGTCCGCCCAACAGCGCGTTCAAGTTCGGCATCTTCGCCCGCGCCAACGGATTCGTTTCGGGATTATTTTCTCCCAATCCGATCCCATCGAGAAAAATAAAAAGGACTTTCATTGAGGGGATTATAATCCACGAAGAATTTATGAAACCTGACAGGTTTTATCGTGTACTCTCCTGTCTCGACATCTATCCGCCGAAACGGCATAACGGATTAAGCCTCCTCGGAAACCTGTCAGGTTTTTTTACAGGACACCATGCCCACCATTGACATAAAAAAACTACAAACGCTTCGCGCGCGGACCTTCAACCTGCCTCCCGCTAGGCGGCTTGCCTCTCCCGCCTCGGCGTTGAAGTTCGTGGATGCGCGCGGCTTCGTCTACTTCTGGCCCATCAAAGGCATTGACCTGCCCTCGCTGTGGACAGCTGTCGCAGGGAATCGTCCAGTGGCAGACAAGCACGACGACCCCGGTCACATCACATGGGGATGGAAAGACAACGCGCTCGACAAAAAGATTTGGTATTACGGAAAAATTCTTCGCAAGAAAGCGACGATGATCTCGCTCGATGTCGCGCCGTATTTTTACGCGCTCTCTGAAAATTACGGCTCGCCCGAAGAAGATTATTTGCTCGCATACGAAGAGGGGAGATTGACTCAATCCGCGAAGCAGGTGTATGAAACCTTGTTGAACGAAGGCGCGATGAACACGCTCGATCTTCGCAAAGCGGCGAAACTGGCGAACGCGAAAGATTCCGAATTCAACAAAGCCCTCGAAGTTTTGCAAGCGGACTTCAAAATACTTCCCGTCGGCGTGGCGCAAGCGGGCGCGTGGAAGTATTCGCACATCTACGAGATCGTCCCGCGTCATTTTCCCAAGTTGCCCGAACAAGCGCGAAGAATCGGCGAAGGCGCGGCGCGGATGAAATTACTCGAACTCTATTTCGAATCCGTCGGCGCGGCGACCGAATCCGACGCGGCGAAATTATTCGGCTGGAAAAAAGAATTGCTCGCGCGGGCAATCGCTGGACTTGTTCAGAAGAAAATCATCGTCGAGTCAGAACATCCAAAACAAAAAGGGAAATGGCTGGCGTTGCCTCAACTGATTAATAAGATGGTAAGCGGAAAGATGTCAACAAAATACCAAAGCCCATAAATAAGGATAAGTATGAAAACTTTCTTGAGATATGCAGGCGTCAATGTTGGTTTCTTGGTTGGCTTGATTTGTGCCTCAGTCAGTCTAGTACTGTTTTCTATCATTGAAAGCGTCAGGTTTTCTTTGCTGCTTGATGGATCGTTTTCTTTCGGCGCCCTAGCCCTCGTTCCGCTGATCCTTATTTATGGTGGAATATTTACCTTTTTTCCTTCTGGTTTTGGTGGATATGTCTTGGAATTGCTTATTCGTGCCAAGTTGAAAAGAGGGCCCGTGACAGAAAAATGGGCTGCGATTAGTGGCGTTTTATTGGCAGGTCTTGCTATCGTGATTACTTGTGGAATCGGTTTATTTGCTTTAGCGGTTCTTCCTCATAATGGTTGGCGATTTCTTGTAAATGAAATGAAGGATGGGATTTTCTTCTCAAAACTTCCTTATTACATTAACGGCTTGGTCGAACAAGTAAGTCGTTTGCTCCCAGAAATTATTATTGTTGCCATTCTTGCGTGTGTGTCGGGCGGGCTCGCTGGAAAATACCTTTCAAGAAAAATAGCCAGTCAGGTAGATTTTGCAACCCAATTCCAAAATCCCGAAGGGATGAAAGGATTCTAGAATTTTGCAACCCGATTCCCAAATCCCGAAGGCGTCGCGTGGCGCCGTGGCGACAGATGACATAATTTTCAATCTCTGACACCCCTTTGGGGTTGAAAACGATGACCTTTCGATGTCTATAATCATTGGACCCCTTCGGGGTCTCGGCAACTTTGGCGAAGAAAATTTGAAACTTCCGTTTGACAACAACGTAAATCAACGCAGAGTGTTTACTATTCAAGAGGAGAATAAAACTATGAAAAACCGTTCCAACCTATTTCTCGGCATCCTGCTCATCGCGGTCGGCGCGTGGCTGGTCGCCGCGCGGCAAGTCCCGTCACTGCAACAATTCACCGAAAACATGACCGGCGCCACGTGGACGATTGCCGCAGGCGCGATCATTCTCGTCATCGGCTTGCTGACCGGTGCGCCCGGCATGGCGGTTCCCGCCTCCATCGTCGCGGGCATCGGCGGCATTTTGTTTTATCAAGACCGAGTCGGCGACTACGGCTCCTGGTCCTACCTGTGGACTCTCATCCCCGGCTTCGTCGGCGTCGGCACGATCCTTGCGGGTCTGCTTGGCGAAAACACGAGGCGCAACATAAGCGGAGGACTGCGAACGATCGGTTTCAGCGCGGTGCTGTTTCTCGTCTTCGGCACATTCTTCGGCGACCTCAAATTTCTCGGCGAATACGGCGTGGCGATTCTCTTGATCCTGTTCGGCGTGTTCATCCTCGCGCGCGGTTTATGGCGGGGAGGCGGGCGCAATGAGACGGGCTAACATTTTCTGGGGTTTCTTCCTCATCCTGCTCGGCGCGTTGTTCTTCTTGCAAGCGCGGGGCATCATCGAAAACGTTTTCGATTTTATCTTTCCACTCGCGTTGGTTCTCATCGGCGGCTGGATGATCCTCAACGTGTTTTGGAAGCCCGACCTCGCGAGCGATGACGAAACGTTTTCGTTCGCGTTGCAATCCGCGAAAAGCGTGCGCTACGAATTCGCGCATGGCGCGGGTCAGATTCAGATCGGCGGCGGAGCGCCGGCAGGGAAAGCCATCGTCGGCTCGTCGGCGGTTGGGATGAACACCGAAAGCCGAATGGACGGAGACAGGCTGACCGTCGAAGTGAGCGCGGGCCCCTCGGTGATCCCCTTCATCGGGCCCTCGTCCGGCGTCTGGCGTTATCAACTCACGCAGGAAGTCCCCGTCACATTGGAAGTGGACGCGGGCGCGAGCGGTTTGGAAATTGATCTGAGGGATGTGCTGGCGTCGCGCATCGAATTGTCAACGGGGGCGAGCAGTGTGAATTTGACCGTGCCTTCACGCTGCGCCTCTCTTCTCGACGTGGAGGCTGGCGCGGCTTCCATCAACATTCGCGTCCCTTCCGGCATCGCGGCGCGGATTCGCTTTGACGGCGGCATGACCGCGATGAATGTGGATACGAACCGTTTCCCTCAAGTCGATTCGGGTTTTTATCAATCGCCCGATTTTGATTCCGCGCAAAACCGCGCCGAGATCAACATCGAAGGCGGGCTGGGTTCGATCACTGTAATGTAGCGCAAGATGCCATCTTGCGCTACAGGAGAATCAAATGAAAAAATACGACCCTCGTTTGTGGATCGGAATCTTGATGGTGTTCGGCGGCGTGTTGATCTTTCTCGAAAACCTGAACATCATCTCGAACGTCAGCGGCATTTTTTGGGGAGCCATCTGGGGCTTGGTCGGCGTGTTCTTTCTCTACCTGCTCATCAAAGACCGGTACAACAACTGGTGGGCGGCGTTCCCTGCGTTCACATTGATCGGGCTAGCCGTCTCGTCGTTTTTACCGGACTCGCTCGATGCCTTCACGGGACTCGTGTTCTTCGGCGGTATCAGTCTCGGCTTCATCTGGGTCTATGCCACCGACACGAGTCGCTGGTGGGCGATCATCCCTGCGGGAGTTCTGCTCACGCTTGGCGTCATCGCCGCGCTCGATGATCTTACCGGCATGGATAACGGCGGCTTCCTCTTCTTGGGGCTTGGCATCACCTTCCTCCTCGTCGCCATCCTCCCCGGCGGAAGCGGACGCAGTTGGGCGTTCTTCCCCGGCATTGCCCTGCTGATCTTCGGCGCGTTCCTCACAGCCGACCTGGTCGGTTGGATGCAATATCTCTGGCCCGCCGCGTTGATCCTCGTGGGCGGCTATTTTGTGTTGAAGTTTTTCAGAAACCCGGCGTAAATAGATTTTATCTGTGATCTCTCTACCGTACATGGCGCTCTTTTTACCGCTAAGAGCGCGAAGAACGCAAAGATTTAAAGGTTTTCTTTGCGCGCTTCGCGGTGCATATGTACGGTAACAAATCTGTGATTAGCTTTTTTGGGGGGGGGACGCAGATGAACGCTGATTTCGCTGATTCAAGAAGAACAATCTGCGTTTGTCAGCGCGCTTCGCGGTCAGCGTCCCGATTTAATTTCGGATTACGTCTACTATCTTGCAGCGCGAGAGACTATCTCGCTCTACTTCATCCCATGTTCAAGGATCAACCGAACCTGTTCGCGCGCGTCTTTCCAGCGCGTTGAAATGGCATCGGCAAGACAGTTCATGATTTCGCGCCCGGCTTCGGGATTTTCTCTTGTTAATGTACGCAGTTCGCTCCCGCGTATTCGCAAAACATCCAACGGTTCAATGGCAACCACAGACGACGTATATTTTCCGCTTCCGATCACAGCCGACCAGCCGAACAGCCCGCCAGATTCCACATGTGAAATCGTGATGGGCATTGCATCGTAGGGCTTAAAGGAGATCTGAGCGGTGCCGCTGAGGATGATATACAAATACTCGGCGGGCGAATCCTGTCGAATGACGAAATCTCCCGCGGGAAAAGAAACGGCTTCCAGGAGCGGCTCTACTACCCTGAAGATTTCCTCGCGCAGGTTGTTGAAGATCGGCAGGTGATGAACGTCAAGACCCATCTGAATATATTAATCAGGGCGGATAAATCCCATCCAGTGGCAAAAATCATATTTTGCGTGACATTCTTCCTGAATTTGTCTCTGGCTCGGGTCGGCGGGGTATACTTGCCGAAACCATGACCGACATTCAACCCGCGCGTGACTTTCAAAAAACCATCCCTTTCCTTCTTATTGGATTGGGAGTCGCCCTCATCACCGCTTCGGCTTTTTATCTCTATCGCAACATCCCGTCTCGTCCCGACCTTACGGTTGTCCCGGCTGTGGCGAATTATCCCGCCCCCGAATTGACTCTCGCCGACCTCGGCGGCGTTTCGCATTCTCTGGCGGAGTATCGCGGACAAGTGGTATTGGTCAACTTGTGGGCAACGTGGTGCGAACCCTGCAAAAAAGAAATGCCCGCGCTTCAAGCGTTCCACGACAAATATGCAAAAGATGGTTTCACGATCATCGCGATCAACGACGGCGACCCAACCGAGGATGTGATTCAATTCGCAAAAGATTTTGAATTGACATTTCCCATCTGGCTCGACCCAACGTACATCGCTACGGAACAAGCATTCAAAACGCTTGGGCTTCCCTCATCGTATGTGATTGACCGCAATGGCACAGTCCGCTTGCAGTGGATGGGAGGCATCGAGAAGCGCGCGCTGGAAAAATATGTTGCGCCGATTATCGCGGAGGAACCATGAAGGCTGTAGTCAACTGGCAGGACGGAATGAAATTTATCGGAACGGGTCCCTCGGGCTTCCCGCTTCAAATGGACGCGGAGTCGTCGTTAGGCGGAAGTGACAGCGGAGTCCGCCCGATGGAGATGATCGCGCTGGGGTTGATCGGTTGCCAGGCGATGGATGTCATATCCGTGTTGCAGAAGAAACGCCAGCAGGTGACCGGGTTTGAAGTGCGGTTCGATGGTCCGCGATCGCATGATTTTCCAAAAGTGTTTACCCGCGCCGAGATCACCTTTGTTGTGACGGGGAATCAAATCGACGAAGCCGCCGTCATCCGCGCGATTGAATTGACCGCCACGAAATATTGTCCTGCCAGCGCGATGCTCGACCAGGTATTCCCGATGGAATTGAAGTATGAGATTTATGAAGAGGAAGGGGGAGAGAAGCGATTGATCTATCAGGGCGTGTGGCAAAACACCATGTTGGTGGATTGAATCACCTCAAGCCTGATTCCACTCTTGTCTTAAAATCGGAACACTCGCACGCCGTGATGATTGCGCCGCCCCGAGCGAGCGTGCCTTCGCGTTCCTCTCCGCCGGCGACCCAGCCTTCCAGGTTGAATGCGAGCGGTCCGCTGGCGGGAATCCATTCGCCGTTGTATTTTCGCGCCACGTGAACGTGAGTCCCTGTGGACGAGCCGCCTTCACAGGAGGGATAACCGATCGGGTCGCCGGCTTGCACTTCCGTTCCAACCGTCACGCGCGCATCGGTGGCGGTGTGCAAATAATATAAGACCCAGCCGGTGCGTTCATCGCCGTCTTTATCAAGGTCGATCGCCACGCCATCCACATCCGAGCGGACGATAAGTCCGTCTGCCATTGCGGTGGCATAGATGTCTCGCGCGACAGTGTAACAGCCGGAGGTATCAGAGGCGGGCGCGAAATCGAGCGCGGCAAATGGTTGACCGGATCCCCAGCCGGTGTGAGGTCCGCTTGTGTATGCCCAGACGCGACCGGCAAGGAATGGGAAGCGAAGTTCGGGTTGTTGTAAACTGCCTGGGAGGAGGATGGGCGAGTCGAGCCACGGGTTGCCGAAAAAAGCCGCATAGGCGCGAGCCAAGCCGTCCCGTCCGATGGAAGCGAGGTAGTCGTCTTTGGATTGCTGTCGAGAAAAATAATATTGAAGCGCCACCGATCCCGCGTTTTGCCAGGGGTCGGGTCGGGTTAATGATCGGTCGGTTAATTCAAACTCAACCAGCGAGCCGCTGCGCCAGCCATAATACCCGTTGTTTAATGTGTTTGCGGCGATGACGAGTTGCAGATACGGCGTGTCGTAAAACGCGCGGCGAAATCCGAGCATGTATTTTTCTTCGGGCGGTTCGGGCTGGGTGAGCGCGCCGCTTTGATATTCGAGCAGGGCAAGCAGAAGGCGCGGGCTAATGCTGTAGTTGACGGCAACATAGTCCACCATTTCTGCGCCGGTGCGTTGTTTGTCCCCGGCGTACGTTCGGTACTCTTTGAGCCAGCCGTCGGTGGATGCGACGAACGCGCTGGTGTTGAATCCGATCTGCGCGGGCCCGTTCACGAAGGCATGATCTGGGATGCTTTGAAATTCGGTTCCCCACAGTGGAAGATAATAGATCGGAATCTTCATTGGCAGACCGACAGGCATGGTGGTCGCGTCGCGCGGGATGATCGGATTCGCCTCGTAGATTTCATCCACCGTTGTGTTGAAGCGCTTCGCCAGCGCGGGGAGGTTGTCTCCGTTTTGGGCGACGTACTCCACGAGTTCGCCGGGTTGATATTGCGGTCTGCCCGAGGTGGGAGCGGGGATGACTGTCGGCGCGAGTGGAGTGATCATGTTTTGGACGGCGGTGTTTGGTTCGTGTGGGGCGCAGGAGGATAAGAGAATTGAGAGAATTAAACTTGCTTTAAACAAGTTTTTGGCGTAGTTGTGCCGCGTCACGGGCAATAGGTTTTCAATCATCATCTTCACGAACGATGAGGGACTTCGACTGGCCATATACATCCGCAGTGACGACGCGATTGCCGTTGACGAGTTTGCCGAGGTAGGCTTTATCGCCGGCGATCACGGTCCAACCGCTTAATACCCATGGGATGCCGCCATCGGCAATGATCCATTCGCCGTTGTACTTCCTTGCCACATGGGTATGTGTGCCGGTCGAGATGCCGCCTTCACACGAAGGGTGACCGATGTGGTCGTTTTGATCCACCCATGTGCCCAGCGCCACCCGTCCCTTGTTTGCCACGTGCAAATACATGATGTTCCAACCGGTTTGTTCGTGTCCATCGCCGTCGAGGTCGATGACTACGATGCCGTTCCCCGAGCGCACCACCAAGCCGGGCGCCATCGCGAGCACCCACGAGTCGGAAACCGCGCACCCGCTCTTGGCGGTGGAGGGGGCAAAGTCGACAGCCGCCAGCGCGCCCTCATCGCCCCATGCACTGTGCGGTCCGCCGGTGTATGCCCATTCGGTGTTCATTTCAAAAGGCAGGCTCATCTCTGGTTGTGTAAGGCTGGGCGGGTAGATCGATCCTGCGCCATCTGCGCGCGACCATGGGTCGCCAAACATATTGGCGTAGAACAATGCGAAGCCGCTGTTCGGGTCCATGATCCTCAACCATTCGTTGAGGCTGTGTTGTTTCGAGAAGTAATACATAATGGCAACCGTGCCGGCGTTCAAGGACGGATCGAGTTGGTATCTGGTTCCATCGTTGAAAGTGATCTGCGTGAGTTTCCCATTCCGCCAGCCGTAGTAGCCCGTGGAAAGTTGATTGATCGCCCAGCCGAATTGCAGAAACATGCCTTTGTTGCGAAAATTTTCGTAGCCAAGGGGGTATGCTTTGTGAAAGTCGTCGGAGGGTGTGCCGCGCACCCATTGCGCCTCATAATCGAGAATGGCGAGCAGCAGGCGCGGGTTGATCGAATTTTCAAGCGCCGAGCGTTCGAGGGCGGCGGCGCCGGACATCCAGCCGGTCGAGCCGAGATATTCGCGGTACGTGGATAAATATCCGCCGGCGTTTCGCGCGTACTTGGCAACATCGAAATCCACCGCGCTGATGGAAAAAATAATTTCACTATCGGGGATGAGTTGCGCCGGCGATGTGTATTGCGTCGTTTTGTCGCGGCGGTCTGGGATGATGAGCAGGGTGCCGGTATCGAGGATTCCATCTGCGGGAAGAATTTTCGGGGAGGTGATCTCGTTCACCTCCACGTTATATCTGCGCGCCACAGCGGGAAGCCAATCGCCGTTTTGCGAGTAATACAAAACCGTCGCGCCGGGTTGTGTGGGAGTTAAAAAATTAGTCGGCGTGGAGGTGGCCGCGGGCTGTGTGACGAACGAACTCAGCAGTGAGGTCGGCGTTGCGGTCAATGCGGGAGGCGGAGTCGTCGGGATCGTTGTTGGCGTGGGCAGGGCTTCGAAGACCGGCGCTTGATCGACAGTGATCCCGCCGACGGGTGTGGGGGTTTGGTATTGCCCCCATAGCGATGAAGAGTTTCCCCGGCACGATGAAAGTATAACAGTGGTAAGAGCCAGAATAATCAGTACGCGTTTCACGTTGGGGATTATACCTTTGATGGTTAAATCGCCCTAAGAAAGCGTGCTTGGTTATCCTTACGCATCATGGCAACGTGAACGTTGCCGTACTTGGGTTATCTTGAAATTTGATTCACGCCTTTGCGGATCCCCTCTTCCGCTTGCAGGACGGTGGACTCGCGCGTGAGCCAGCCGTTGTATAAAATGCCGTCGCCGCTGGAGACCCAGCCATCGAGGTTAAACGGGAGATTCCTATCGGCGGGAACCCATTCGCCGTTATATCTGCGCGCGAGGTGAAGGTGCGTCGCGGTCGAGATGCCGCCTTCGCAAGAGGGATGCCCGATGATCTCGCCGGCGTACACGTATGTGCCGGGTTGAACGCGATCGCGCGTTTCGATGTGCATGTATAAAACGGTCCACCCGGTTTGTTCGTATCCGTCGTTGTCCAGATCCTGGATAACCGCGCCATCATTAGCGCGGACGATGTATCCATCCGCAACCGCCACAACCCATGCTTCGCTTTGCGCGCATCCCGCGGCTTCACCCGGCGGGGCAAAATCTAATGCGCCCCAGGCAGAGCCGCTGTCCCATCCGCCGTGCGGTCCGCCGGTGAAGGACCAGGTGGCGCCGGGGGTGAAGGGAAGTTGCATGGGAGGCTGAGTCAAATTCACTGGGAGGAGCGAAGCGATATCGTAGTCGAACGGAAAACCGAACAGCAGGTTGTATGTTTGGTAAAAGCCAAGCTGGCTTACATCAAAATCCCATGTGGCGCGGTTGTTGAAGAGCGAGAAAAAATATTGAACGGCGGCTGTGCCTGCGTTGATGGTCGGGTCCATGGGAACGTATGTCCCATCGTTAAGGGGGAGTGTGCCGAGGGCGTTGACGCGCCACGAGTAATAGCCGCGATTTAAGTTATCTGCCGCCCATGCGGCTTGACGATACAAGCCTGCGTAACTATCGTCGTAGTAGCCCATTGGGTAATCCACGTTGGCGGGCACGGGGTTGGTAACCCATCCGCTTCGATATTCGAGGAGCGCCACGAGCAGGCGCGGGTTGACGGAATAATTTTGCGCGACGCGCAGAATTATTTGCGAACCGCTCAGGTATGTGCCGTTCACATACTGCACGTAATTGCCCAGATAGCCGCCTTTGCTTTTCAGGTATGCATCGAGGTCGAACGCAATGGCGGCGGGGCCGTAGATCAACTCTGAGTCGGGAATCAATTTGAACTTCAAACCGGGGATCGGATCTGTGACGACTGGCGGGATGTTAATCACCTGCCCAACGGATAAGACCGACGATTCACTCAACCCGTTTGCCTGCATCAACGCCTCGAGCGTGATGCCATACGTTTGGGAGATGCCCCCTAGGGAGTCTCCAGCCTGAACCGTGTACTGATCGACAAATTCACGCGGCGGCGGGAGCGGATGCGGCGCGTCGGGCGTTGGCGCGGTGAACGATGAGTTTGGGTTGCGCGTGGGTATCGTCACTGAAATTGGCGCGCGCGTGGGTGTAGGTCCTGAGGGTGTTTTTGTAGGTTGAATGATTTCGCCGGGTTGAGGCGGCGCGGGCGTGAATGCCTGTCCGGTTACCGGGGCGAAGGGATCATACGTGGGGTAGGGTGTGATTGCCGAGGGGGAACAGGAGTAAAGAAGAGAAGCAATGAGTACTTGGTACATGAGTTGTTTGGCGCGGCGCAACATGCGAAAGATTGTACCAAACAGAGTCTTCGATAAAAAACGCGCAATGGAATTATCACTCCGCGCCGGTGTGACCGGTCCGCATCATGAATATTCTTCATTTTCCAAACAATCTTGTAACGAAGTGATCGATATGGCGCGCCCCGATTTTTGCAATTCTGTGGAATAATTACCATCGATATGCTCAAGATCATTTTCACCGAAAAAATCCCCATCACGCCATTTAACGAACCGGCGCGCGATCTGCGCATCCAAAATGTGCCGCTGTGGTTGCACCAGCGAAATGTGCTTGCGCCATACACAACGCGCGAACTGGAGTTGTCGGCAGGTCAGCGCATGCCGCTCGAGCGCGAAGAGACTATCGTGTATCGCGATAATTTATTTTTCGACGAGGCGTATATCAAGGCGTTTATCTCCACCGCCCGTAAAAAGAAACGGCCTGTCCGCGCCGCGTTTTCCGCCGAGGACCCGGCCTTTCGCGAGCATGCCCTGCCGCTATCCACTTCCTATTCCCCGGCGGGCAGCGTGTTCCTCGCCGATCTGTGGTATTACCCGCGCGGTCCGGTGGCAGATGTGGAACCGCTGATCGTCGATTTGGAGGCGCGCGAGGTCGGTTATTATCACGTGCCAACGTATATGGCAGACCAGAGCGGCGACCTCACCTTTCAAGTTCCGCTTCGCGCTTGTCTCGCGATCGATTCATGGGTGCATGTGTTTATTGCCGATGTGGTGTATGGCTTGTTCTCGCGCGGCGCGCGCTTCGAAAAACGGCTTGCGGAAGAGGTGCCTTTCAAACTGAAAATTCTCGGCAAAGCGTTATATGAAGGCAGGCAGATCCTTCAATCCTCCGAACTTGTAACCGTTGGAAAAAATTGTGTCATCGATCCCGACGCTATCATCCACGGACCGACGACCATTGGCGATAATGTTACCATCAATGCCGGGGCGGTCATCGAAAACTGTATTATTGGCAACAACGTCAATATTTCGCAAGACGTGCAGTTGATGCTTTCGGTGGTGGGGGATGGGGCGTTTCTGCCTTTCCGCGCCGCGTTGTTCATGACCACCGTTATGGATAACAGCATGGTTGCGCAAAACACTTGTTTGCAAATGTGCGTCGTTGGGCGCAACACGTTCATCGGCGCGGGTTCCACATTTACCGATTACAACCTGATCCCCGCTCCGCTCCGCGCCTTGGATGGCAAGGGGAAACTGAACTACTCGAACCGCCCGGTGATCGGCAGTGCGGTTGGGCACAATTGCCGGCTCGGCTCAGGGATGGTCGTGTACCCGGCGCGCACGATCGAATCGGACGTGGTGTTATTCGCCTCGAAGGAACGCCGCGTGATCGATAAAGATGTGCGCTATGAAGATTCGGATCATCACAAATTGAAATTTGCCAACCTGCATAAGCGAATGTATCCCCGCCCCGGTGAAGCAACTTCAGAATCCTGGTAACTGCTTGGACACGTTTGCTTTTATCATTCACCCGATTGACCCCAAACGGGATGTCAGTCGAAAATATCCATTCCTGGGAAGGGCGCTGAGCGAACGGCAGATCGACTTTTTTTCCACGTTCTTCCCGCCGGTGTTTGTTTCGGAGATCACCGGTATTACCTCGCAGGCAACTGGTAAGGAGATCAAAGGTTGGTTCATTGCCTGCCCATACACGCCGCGGCGTATGATGGAACTGCCGGAGAAAATGGTTTATAACAAGATCATTCAAACCGGGCGGTTGGCGGAGAAACTTGGCGCGCAGATGCTTGGCTTGGGCGCGTTCACTTCGGTGGTGGGGGATGGGGGGATCACCATAGCGCAGGCGTTGGATGTGCCGGTCACCACCGGCGACTCGTACACGGTGATGGTGGCGGTGGACGCTATCCGCGAAGCCGCGCGCGTGATGGAGATTCCGCTTTCGGGCGCCACGGCGGCGGTGGTTGGGGCGACGGGCGCGATCGGCAGTGTGTGCGCGGAACTGCTGGCAGACGAGGTGGAGCGCCTGGTGTTGATCGGTCGAAGCCGTGAAAAACTCGAAGGGTTGCGAGACAGGTTGCAATCGAGGTGTCGAAGCGAGATCGTCATCAGCCTCACGATGGATATCCTTGCAGAATCGCAATTAATTCTCACGGTGACGAGCGCGATCCACGATGTGATCCGCCCTGAACACCTGCAACCCGGCAGTGTGGTGTGTGATGTGGCGCGCCCTCGTGATGTTTCTGCAATGGTCGCTTCAGCGAGAGATGATATATTAGTTATAGACGGAGGAATGGTAGACGTGCCAGGATCCGTTGATTTCCATTTTAATTTTGGGTTTCCCCCGGGCAAGGCGTATGCCTGCATGGCAGAGACGATTGCCCTGGCATTGGAAGGTCGCTTCGAGGATTACACGCTTGGAAAACACCTCACAAGGGAACGCGTGGAAGAGATCGATGCGATCTGTAAAAAACATGGCTTCCGTGTGAGCGGGTTCCGCTCGTTCGAAAGGGAAGTCACCGAGGAACAAATCGATACCGTGCGCCGCAATGCGAAACGCGTTCGCAAATTGCTCGCGGCGCACCCGTAATTTTGGAGGCTGCTTATGGGAAAAGCCCGCCTGTTGATCGTGGAAGACGATATCGACATTGGGAACATGCTGAAGATATTTTTCGCCGGCATGGATTTCGAAGTCGATGTTGCCGTGCGCGGCTCAGATGCGCTGGAGAAGACTAAAAACGTCCTGCCACATTTGATCGTGCTGGATATTATGTTGCCGGATATCGACGGCTACGAGGTGTGTCGTAACTTGCGCACGAACATGCGCACCAGTCACATCCCCGTCATTTTTCTCACCCAGAAGGATGAGCGCAGTGACAAACTGCAAGGGCTTGAACTCGGCGCGGACGACTACATCACCAAACCGTTCGACATCGAGGAACTCAAACTGCGCGTGCAGGGCGCCATTCGTCGCGCAGAGCGTGAAAGCCTCACCGACCCGCGCTCGGGTCTTCCGGCGGGACGGCTGATCGAGGAACAATTGCGGCGCATCATCCGGGAAAAAGGGTGGGCGTTGCTTGATGCGCGCGTCAATGAGTTTGAGCCGTTCAAGGATGTGTACGGCTTTGTGGCTGGCGATGATGTGCTGCGTTTTACCGCCATGTTGATCGGCGAAGTGGTGGATGAAATCGGCACGACCACCGATTTCATCGGTCATGCGGGCGGCGATAACTTCATTATCATCACCCGCGAGGAAAAAGCGCCGCTTATCAAAGCCCGCCTCAGAGAACGCTTTAATAAAGAAGTGCAAACGCACTATAACTTCATCGACCGACAGCAGGGATTTATGCACGCCCCCGCCGCGGACGGCTCCACGATTCAGGTGCCGTTCATGAGCATCTCTGTGGGAGTCGTTTCGCCGAGCGGACAATCGTTTGCGGATATCCGCGAAATTACCGAACTTGCGGCGGAAGCGCGCCGGCAGGACTCTGCGTAAGACGCCAGGCGGAATATGCTTGTCGGGTTAGATGTGAGTTTTTGGTTGATCTCTATTGCCGCAGTACTGCTATTGCTGGTACTGCTGGCTCTCTGGTTTCGCCGCTTGCCGGAGAACGTGCAGACGGGGGGAGCGCCAAGCCTCGCGGTCGAAATCCCATCTTCTACTAACTTAACCGAAGCGATCGTAACGGTCCAGCCTGGTGGGCGGGTGGATTATCTCAACGATCTTGCGCGCGATTGGTTTGGTTTGCGAGCCGACGAACGCCCTGAGCTCGAAAAACTGATTCGCAAAGCGAGACCCGCGGAGGATTTTCTCAATCTGTGCGCGGCGCAAGGGCAAAAGCGGCTGTCTGTTGGGGGCAGGCTGGTGGAAGCGACATCGTATCAGGTGCCGGGTCCATATCCGTTGATGTTCATCACGATGCGGGGCGTTAGCCTGGCGGCTAGCGCCGATGCGACGCTCCCTGATTCATCCATGCTGAAAATTATCTCCGACTTTGGCAGGGGCGTGACCGAAAGCCTCGATCTGAATAACACCATCTACTCCATTTTGTTGAATGTGTCTCATCTCGTCCCGGCAGATGTTATGGAGATCAAGATATGGGACTCGTCGCGCAAAACATTTGAGACCTATACTCTCGATCCCTCCGGGACATCGAAAACGATTCGCGCGTACACATCGCAATTTGGCGCGCTGACCGAGACGCTGGTTGCGCGTCGCGCTCCAATCCTTATCCCCGATATCCGCTCTGCAAACCCAGAGATGGCGCAATTGGGCGAAAAGTCGCCAGTCTTGTCATACATCGGCTTGCCCTTATTCGCCAACAATGAGCTGGTCGGCGCGCTTGAATTTGGGCATCTCTCGGCCGGCGCGCTGGGGCAACACGATCTCGATCTGTTGCAACTTGTTTCTTCGCAGGCGGGGTTCGGCATACAGAATGCGCGGATATACGCGAATGAATTGCGGCGGTCAAAAGAATTAAGCGGTTTGGTGAACCTGACCCAGTCTGTGGGCGTGACGCAGGATTATTCCAGCCTGATCAACCGTCTCATCGACAGCATTTCCCCCTTGTTCGCCGTGGACATCCTCGGTTTCCTTCTTTACGATGCCAACAAACGAACACTCGAAGGGCAGGTCCCATTTCAAGGCTTGCCGCGTCACATTGTCGAAATTTATCGAACAACGATCCTGCCCGAAAGCCCGGCGGAAAAGGTGATTCAAGAAGGCAGGCTGATTTCCACGCGTAACGCCGCCGACGACCGGATATGGGGCGAACTTGGTCTTCAAACGATCGCGCAAGCCGCCAGTTTGCGCGAGTCGGTGCTGGCGCCGATGATCGCTGGCGAGCAATTTGTCGGCTTTGTGCAGATTTCCAATCATAAACAGGCGTCTGTTGAATTCTCGGAATCGGAATTGCGCCTGGTCGAAACGGTCGCCAGCCAGGCGGCGGGAATCATTCATAACTCCTTTTTGGTGGAACGCACCCGCCAACGGGCGATCCGGTCCGATGGATTAAGGCGAATCGCCAACCTCTCCACCTCCACCGCGGAATTGGATGAGATCGTTCAATTATCTGTGGATGAATTGGCGCGCCTGCTCCGGTGCGATCTGGTGGCGCTGTTTCTTGAAGACCAAAAGACTGGTGGATTACAACTGCACGAAAATTCGGTTTTCGGCGTTTCCACAGAGGCAAAAAGTCCGTTATTGCGGCTTCATGCTGAAGGCGTTCCCTATCGCGCTACAGTTGCCGGCACTCGGAAACCCATCTCTACCGGGCGATTAAGCCTCGAACGAAATATTTCTTCAGGCTATCTACCCCTGTTTTCCCGGCTTCAAATGGAATCAGTTCTGATCGTCCCTGTGACGGTGCGTGAGAAAAGCCTGGGCGAATTGATTCTCGGAAGCCGAAAAACTGATTTCTTCGGCAATTACGATCTTGAGATCGCCCTTGCCGCCGCGGGACAACTGGCTGACGCAGTTGAAGATCATTCGCGTTTCATGCAAACTGACGAGGTTTTGCGCCGTCGTGTGGAACAACTTTCCTCGCTGGCTCGCGTCAGCCGCGAACTGAATACTACGCAGGACCTCAAATCCTTGCTGGAGGTGATACGGGACGAGGCATTGCGGGTCACGCGCGCCGAGTGTGGCGCTATCTTGTTGTTCGACTCGAACGTTTCCTCCTTTCCGCCATCCGTTTCACTCTCCATTGGCTGTCCTCTCCCTTCGACATTCCCGCACATCGAGCAAGCGGTGATCGAAACCGGCAAACCTCAACTGGTTGAAGATTACACCGAAAACGGGAAGATTCCCATTCACGATGGCGTTGTCTCCGCGCTGATCGCGCCAATTCTCAATCAGGAAAAGACCGTTGGGTTAATGCACCTGCATTCCGGGCAACCCTCCTTCTTCGACACACCATCCCTCGAAATCGCCCAGACTCTTGCCTCGCAAGCCGCCGTGGCGATCGGTAATGTGGAACGATTTCAAAAACAACGCGAAAGCGTGGAAGTCCTGCGCCGCCGCGCTGAAACCCTTTCCCGTCTGACAGAAGTAGCGGGCGGTTTGAATTTCGAAAACCCGCTTGATCAAACCCTTCGCGCCATCCTGATCAGCATGTGCGAAGCCACCCCGTTTGCAACCGCGCTCATCAGCATTCTTGAACCGGGCGGGTTATTAAGACGGGTCACCGGCGTTGGGTTCACGCCTGAAATGCTCAACGATCTGATGGCGCGTAAGCAACCGCTCGTAAGCCTGCAACAAATGCTGAAACACCAATTCTTGATCAGCCGGTCTTATTTCATCCCTGTCGACCAGTCGCCGATCATCCCCAGCGATGTTCTGTTAGTGACCGTAAACCCCGCCTCAGATGCGGAGAGATCCGCAACCGCATGGGACCCTGATGATCTTTTGGTCGTGCCTCTCGAAGATGAAGCGGGAAATACAATAGGCATCATCAGCGTTGACTCGCCGCGCAACGGACTGCGACCCGATCGCGCCACCATCGAATCGTTGGAGGTCTTTGCGGTTCAGGCATCCATTGCCATTCTGAACTATGGACGATTTACCGAATTGCGCGGTAAAGTAGATTCGCTCAAATCGGGGCTTGATCGTCAGGAACGATTCATTAACCTGACGCAGAAAGACCTTCCGATCCTCCTGCGCAAGGATCTCGATCAAACCATTGCCATCCACAACCTTGACCATCGCGGGCAGCGCGTCCGCGCCGGGTTGGCGATTACCGAGTCTGTCAGTCGACAACTGGACTCTTCCTCTGCCCTCCAGGCATTGGGGCGTGAAACCCTCACACAACTGGGCATGTCTGTTGCCATGATCGCCGAATCGGCAAACGAAGGACCGCGGTTGATGGCGGTGCTTGGGAACGTGACCCGCTCCACGAATCCGGAAGCGCTGTTTGGACAACGAAACCCGCTTCGCGCCTGCCTGCAAACCGGTGAAACGATCTTAATTCCCAACGTCGATGAAAATATCGAGTGGCGCGAAACGCCCTTGCTCACCGCCTTGCAGGCAAAATCCGCAATCTGCCTCCCGATCAAGATCGATAAACGCACTGTGGCCGCCATGTTGGCGGTTAGCCGCGAGCCTATGCCAGCCTTCACAGCCGAAGACCGTCAAGTATATAACCAGATCGCGCGGCAGACTTCGGTCATTCTTCAAAACATTTCCCTGCTCAACGAAACGCGCAAACGCCTGCAAGAAGTGAACCTGCTTCTCGACTTCAGCCGCCAATTGCGTGGTTTGGATTCAGACCGTATCGTCCGCGCGCTATTGGATAGCGCGCGCCGCGCTCTGCCGGCGGCTCATGCCGGTGTGGTACTTGTTTGGGATGAGCAAACGAATCAACTGTACCCGCATGCCGTTTCTGGCTATGCCGATAACGACTCGATGAAGCGCATCCTCTATCATCCGGGCGAATCCCTTCCGGGGCAGGTGTTCGAGTCGCGAAAAGCGCTGCGAGTGGATGAAATCCAATTCACGCGGGACTATTCATTCTCCACGGAGAGCCAGTTGCTTTATCGGCAGGCGACCGGCGGTCGTTTGCCAGTTTCCAGCCTGTTTATCCCGGTCCAATCCGGCGACCAACCAGTGGGAGTTCTTGTGTTGGATAATTTCAACACTCCTGCCGCTTTCACCCCGGAAGATGAAGCTTTGCTCCTCTCGCTCTCTCAACAAGTGGGGCTGTCTCTCCAGAACGTGCGGCTGGTGCGCACCACACAGGAACGCGCCGCGCAACTCGGAGCGCTGACCGACGCCGCCACATCCCTCGCCTCCAGCCTGCAACGTAACGAGTTAATTGCGTCGCTGCTCAATCAACTCGAACCGGTCATCCCCTATGACACAGCCGCGTTGTGGCTGAGAGAAAGGGATAAACTCACTGTCGCGGCGGCGAAAGGCTTTCCGGATACCGAACGCCGCCTCGGCTTGACCGTGGCTGTTGAAGATAGCGCGTTGTTCAACGAGATGATTCGCACCGGGCAGGGAATTCTGGTTGGCGATGTCCGGCAGGACGCGCGCTTCCCGGCGCTCGAAGCCCCGCGCCTCTCCTGGATGGGAATGCCCCTGATCTCGAAGAACGAAGTCATCGGTGTGCTCGCGCTTGAAAAATGGCAGGCGTATTACTACACCCGCGATCATATTCAGGTCGGCAAAACGTTTTCCTCGCAAGCCGCTGTCGCGCTGGAAAACGCCCGTCTCTTCGAGGAAAGCATCAGCCGCGCCACAGAGTTGGATGAGCGCTCCGAACGGCTTGGTTTACTCAATCGCTTCTCTTCCGCCTTGAGCGGGCTTCTCGATGAAGGCAGAATCTTCCAATTGACCGCGGAAGAATTGCTGGCGGCTATGTTGACGCCTCGAGTTTCCGTTGTGACATTCGAACGCGGGAATGCTGTTTTGAAGTATGACCTGCCTCGTTCAAAATCGAAACTGCCAACCAAACTGCCCGATGCGCCGATCTTCCATCGCTTGAGGGAATCATTGGGCGTCTTCACAACCGATTCGGTCGAGAACGAACCGGATCTGGCTCCGCTGAGCAGTTTTCTCGGTTCACGGACAAAAGCGCTATTGATCCTTCCGTTGGTGAGCGGCGCAAACCTGCGAGCATTGGTGTTTGTGCATCAAGGAGAGTCGATCCGCTTTAGCCTAACAGAGATGGAATTGGCTCGCACATTGACCAATCAGGCATCCATCGCCCTCGAGAATGCCCGCCTGTTCCAAGCCACAGTTCTAACGGCGGAGCGATTCTCGATTCTGAACAAAGCCAGTTACGAGGTTGGGGCAAGCCTTGATCCGGAACAGATCTATACCGCAGTGCATAAAGCCGCGCAACAACTGATGCCGGTTGAATCTTTCGTAATCAGCCTGTTGGACGCCGAGTCAGACGAGATCGAAGGCGCCTATCTGGTGGATGGAAACGCCAGGTCGCCATCCGTCCGCCTTCCCCGTTCCGATGGATTGAGCGGTCACGTGATCTCCACCGGCTTGCCTTTGTTGTTGCATGGCAGGGATAGTGTGGAAGAACTAGGCGCTGTGATCTTTGGAAAGCCCGATGTGCCCGTCTCGATCCTTGCCGTGCCGATGACCCTCGGCGGGAAGACCGTGGGGATGCTGTCGGCGCAAAGTTACCAGCCGAATGTGTATACCGAGGAGGATTTGCAAATCCTCAGCACGCTGGCAAATCAGGCTGTGGTTGCCATCCAGAACGGACGTTTGTTCAAAGAAACGCAGCGCCTGGCAGAGGAGCTTGAACTCCGCGTGGTCGATCGTACGGCGCAGTTACAACGCGAGCAACAAAGCACCGAAACGTTATTGCGAATCCTCACCGAGGTTTCCTCCAGCCTCGACCTGGACCGGGCGTTGAATCGAACGCTTGCCTTGCTCAACGATGCCGTTGGCGCGGAACAAGGGACCATCATGTTGGTCAGCGCGGAAGATAACCTGTTGCATTACCGCGCCGGATATGGATACCTCTCTGACCGGGTAACAGCCGAGGGACGCGGTTTCACCTTGAAGATCGGCGAAGGCTTGGCAGGGTGGATCGTCAGACATCGCGAGCCTGCCCTCATCAATGACCTGTTGTTGGATGATCGTTGGGTGAAAACCGCTACAACCGCCCGGGAGCATCGCAGCGCCATTGCCATGCCGCTCCTTGTTGCCGAGGATGTGATCGGCGTGCTTATGGTCTATCACCGCAAACCCAACTTCTTCAGTGCCGAAATGCTGAGTCTGGTAAAAGCCATCGCGGGGCAGGTGGCAGTGGCGATCAACAACGCCCGCTTGTATGAATTGATCCGCGACCAGGCGGAGCGTCTTGGGAGTATGCTGCGGCGCGAGCAGGAAGATGCCAGCCGTTCGCAAGCCATCCTCGAAGCGGTGGCGGATGGTGTGCTGGTAACCGACCCGAACAATCGTATTTCCTTCCTCAATAAATCTGCCGAGGATATTTTGAGTTTGGAATCTGGCAAAGTGATTGGACAGACATTGGATGTCTTCGGAGGTTTATTTGGCAAATCTGCCGCCTCGTGGATGCAAACCATCAACAACTGGTCTGAATCGCCTTCGTCGTACCATGCCGGCGAAACCTTTGCCGAGCAGTTGGTGCTGGAAAATGGATTGATCGTTTTGGTGCATCTTGCGCCGGTGATCCTGCAGAACGACTTTCTGGGAACGGTCTCCATCTTCCGCGACATCACACATGAAGTGGAAGTGGACCGCTTGAAATCGGAATTTGTCGCCACTGTCAGTCACGAATTACGCACACCGATGACATCCATTCGCGGTTACGTGGATGTTCTGCTGATGGGGGCGGCGGGCGCCCTGAACGAGAATCAGGCGCACTTCCTGAAGATCGTGAAAGGCAATACCGAACGCCTCAACATTCTCGTCAACGATCTCCTCGATATTTCCCGCCTCGAATCGGGGCGCGTCACCCTTTCGCCCCAAGCGCTCGACCTGCGCGAAGTGGCGGAGGATGTTATCGGCGATGTATTGCGGCGCTCACAGGAAGAGAACAAGCCCATCGCGCTTTCACTGGATGCGCCGAAAAAACTACCCTACGTGTTCGGCGATGCGGAACGTGTGCGCCAGGTTCTTGCCAACCTGGTGGATAACGCCTACCACTACACCCCGGAGAATGGGACGATCCTCGTCCAACTCCACCCGTCGAATGGGGGAAGCGAAGTGCAGGTTGATATCAAAGATAACGGCGTAGGGATCGCGCTGGGCGACCAGCCGAGGGTCTTTGAGCGTTTTTATCGTGGCGAACATCCGCTCGTGTTGGCAACACCGGGAACCGGCTTGGGCTTATCCATCGTCAAAGAACTTGTGGAAATGCACAAGGGACGAATTTGGGTCCAAAGCGCGGGGCTGGATGGCGAAGGGAGCACGTTCTCCTTCACCCTTC
>JAJTXU010000051.1 GCA_021462845.1 Anaerolineales bacterium | reverse complement strand
AACGGGATAACTCTTTTCAAACACAAAGGCTTGCATTGAGCTTGTCGAAATGACACGACGGTCACCAAGGAAAACCCAATGAAA
Organism: Anaerolineales bacterium; assembly: GCA_021462845.1. Taxonomy (GTDB): domain Bacteria; phylum Chloroflexota; class Anaerolineae; order Anaerolineales; family Villigracilaceae; genus Defluviilinea. Next base: position 23,265 of record JAJTXU010000051.1, on the reverse strand, counting down.
TCAAGGCTCTTTTTTCCCTTTCTGTACTTTGTGTCCTTCGTGTTGAGGCTCTTTCCCGTTAATTACGGGAGAGCCGTTTTTGAATAACTTCTAAAATACAGCCATCTTGCCGAGGAGCAACATCGCCAGCGCGCCAAGCAGGCAAACGATGAAGAACAACATCATGGAAAGAAAAAACCGCTGAGCGCCGTTCATTCCCAAGAAACGCGACCCGCGCTTGCGGGGGGATGGCGCGGCAATCGAATCCATGGGTCTGGATGCCGGCTCTTTATACAGATCGTTGGTTTCCTCCTCGTAGAACGGGGAGTCGGATGCCGATTCGCGTAAATTATCGAACATAGTTACCTGTTAATAAGTATACCTGTGAATGGACGCAGGCTCACGTCGCCAAATTGTACTGTCACGGATTTGTTATTGTCGTCGCGCACTCGCAAACTGCCATCGGAAAGAATTCCTTCCAGCCTGCCGACCACGGTTTTGCCGGCGCCCATTTCCACACGAACCTGTTTGCCTCGAAAGGCGAGCGCCGTTCCCCATTGATTCATCAAATCATCCGAGCCTAATTCGGGGCGCAAGGATACGAAAGCGCCGAGAATATCGCGCAAAACTTCTTCGCGTTGCACTTCGCGTTTCAGAGCGCTTTCGAGGCTGGTGCCGGGAAAGCGTAACACATCGGTGTCGGGAACCGCGCGTTTGAGAACATTCAAGCCGATGCCGATCACCACGCACTTTATATCATCCCCAGCCCACACCAGTTCGATCAACACGCCCGCGATCTTGCGGTTGCTCAACAAGATATCATTGGGCCATTTGATCTGGGGATTCAGCCCGAAGGTTTGAAGCGGCTTGCAAATGGAGAGGGCGGCTAACCCGACAAATCTTGAAAGAAAAGGCTTTTCCGCGGTTGTGGGGCGAAGGATCAAACTAAACGCGAGAGCCGTGCCAGCAGGCGTGAACCACGGACGATCCATCCTGCCGCGCCCCATCGTTTGCTCGTCCGAGATAACCACGGAAAAGTCCGGCGCGCCTTTGTTTGCCCATGCCAGCGCTTCATCGTTCGTCGAACCGATGGAACTAAAATACTTGATTTCCCCGAGCCCCATATTTGAAAGAAGAGAATGAAGCGAGGCTTGGTTCATCGAATTTTCTATGGAAGCACAAACCACGGACTGATCGAACCGCCGCCCTGCCGCACTTCAAAGTGCAAGTGCGCGCCTTGCGAATTGCCGGTGTTGCCCGCCGCGCCGATCCATTGACCCGCGCTCACGCTTTGGCATGGCGATACGCCAATGTTGCTTAAGTGGGCGTACACTGTCGAATATCCGTTGCCGTGATCGATCTGAATCACATTGCCATATCCATAGTTATATCCGCCCTGAGCCATGGTCACCACGCCGCTATCTGCCGCGTAGACTGGCGCGCCCTCGCCAGCCGCAATATCTAGGCCGAGGTGCCCGCTCCAATAATCGTTACCGGACAGTGAATGCGCGTCGGCGGGCCACATAAAACCTCCACTGCCAACCGCGCCGCCAGGGCAGGCGCTCTGGCTGGTCGGAGAACTACCCGTCCCTGAATTACCTGTGCCTACTGTCGGCATAAGCCATTGCACAAATTCGCGCGATCCGCCCGGCACCATCACCCACGAGCCGGAGGTGATCTTGGGGTCGGTCAGGTCAATATCGTTGCCGGGGTAATTGATGATATCGTCGAGGTTGGCGTCAAATTCGGCCGCAACCGATTGCAAGGTATCGTTCGCCTTCCACTGGTAATAAATCCCATTGGTGGGGGGGATGCTCAAAACCTGCCCCGGCTTTAGGCTGTGCGGATCATCCTGCAACACATCGTAATTCGCCCATAGAACGGTCTCGGGTTCTACGTTATACGATTTCGAAATAGCAAAGATCGAATCGCCGCGCGATACGCGATATTCCACCGGCTTGTAACGCGGTTTGTCCGCGGGGATGTTCGTCTTGAGTTGGATGTCTCTCGAAATGGATGCAAACGGATCGGACCCAAGTATGGCTGGCATCGCCACCTGAGGCGGCTCCTCCTGTGGAGCGATTGTCGCCACGGGAGCAACAGACTGCTTCGGCGCGTTGGCTTGCTTCCATGCCAACACACCGAAGATCATTCCGCCCGCAACGGCAAGAGTTACAACCCAACTGATAACAGAGAATTTATTTTCTTTGAGAAACGAAATTACGTTCGACATTTCTGAGTGCGATCGTTACGAATCCCTACCGAGATTTTCGAGGAATTCCTGATTGTTGCGCGCCCTATCCAAACGGGTGACGATCGCCTCGGTGGCGACAGATTGATCCATGCCAGCGCCTTGCGGCTGGGGCGAAGTCATCTGGATGTACATACGCCGCATGAGCCAAACCCGTTGAAGGATATCGGGACCCAGTAAGAGGTCTTCGCGACGCGTGGACGAGCGCTCGATATCCACGGCGGGGAAGATGCGTCGTTCCTGGAGTTTGCGCGAAAGGTGCAATTCCATGTTGCCGGTGCCTTTGAATTCTTCGTAGACTACATCGTCGAGGCGTGAGCCGGTGTCTACCAAACAGGTTGCGATGATGGTCAACGAACCGCCTTCCTCGATGTTGCGCGCCGCGCCGAAAAATCGTTTGGGCGGGTACAACGCCGAGGGATCCATACCGCCGGAGAGGGTGCGTCCGCTGGGGTTGACGACCAGGTTGTACGCGCGGGCGAGGCGGGTGATCGAGTCCATTAAGATTACCACGTGGCGGCCGATCTCCACGAGGCGCTTAGCGCGCTCTAAGGCGAGCTCCGCAGTGCGCACGTGTGAGGTGACCGGTTCGTCGAAGGTGGAGGCAACCACTTCGGCGTCGACCGATCGATCCATATCGGTCACTTCTTCGGGGCGCTCGCCAATCAAGGCGACGATCAAATGCACGTCAGGGTATTTGATTGAGATCGAATTTGCGAGTTGTTTGAGGATGGTTGTTTTTCCCGCCTTGGGAGGGGATACGATCAACCCGCGTTGACCGCGTCCAATGGGAGCGATCAGGTTGATCAAACGAGGGGCAAGCGTGTCGTGATCGGTTTCGAGATCGAAGCGTTTATCTGGGAAGATCGGAGTGAGGTTTTCGAATACAGGTCTTCGGGATGCTTCTTCGGGATCAAGCCCGTTGATTGATTCCACCTTAAGTAAACCAAAATGCCGTTCGCTTTCTCGCGGCGGGCGCACCTGCCCAATGACGAGGTCGCCTGCCCTTAGATCATGACGCCGCAACTGAGCCTGCGAGACGTACACATCCTGGTCGCTGATCCGGTAATTTGTGGCTCGCAGGAAGCCGATGCCTTCGCTCATGATCTCGAGGATGCCGCCGCGCAGTTCGATACCTTCCTTCTGCGCTTCCGCCTCGCGGATCATCATAGCGAGCGTCTCTTTTTTGAGGCGGTTCGAATTGGGAATGTTCAGCGATTTTCCCAGCGCGCGCAGTTTTGAAAGGGGTTCGTTTTCTAATTCTAGTATCTTCATGTTTCTTTTCTCTAAGTGGGATTTTTTTAGCAGGGAACGCCACAGACGCGCCGAGGTTCGGCGCTGGATCGGGAGACTCCCTTAGTTTGTAGGTGGGTGTGGATCTTCTATCAAGTGGTTGCCGGACGTGTCACCCGCGCAGGTTGAATGACCAGACATTCAGATAACACAAAGGTATGCTGTAAAGTAACTGGGGAAGCGCCGTCATTATAGCACGGTAGATTTTGCAAGGCAAGCGGGTTTGCTACTTTTCGAGGCGTACTTTCAAGTTTGTGAGCAGCGCCCGCTGGCTTCGGTTGGCTTCATTGTAAACGAAGTTTTCGATCAATTTATTGACCTTCTCGAATTGAACTTTTTGCACAAGATGCGTTTTCCCGTTTTCCACCTCGTGGAATTCGTAGTGAAAGGCAATACGGGTGCCTAATTTGCCATACAAGCGGGTAATCAGTTCTTGTTTAGGGCGGGTAAGATGAATGACGAGGTAGACGCGACTCCGAAAAATAGGAAGCCCAGCCCAGCGGTAGGTCTCCACTGTGTAGAACGGGCGGAGGACAATGCCTTCTGTGTCTTTTTGTTCCTTGAGCACGTCTATCGTCGTAAGGCGTGGACGAAGCCCGATCATGTTGAGCGGTTCCGCCAGTTGGTCGAACACTTCGTCTCGCGGACGGTCTATAAAAATGTTGAGTTCGAAGGAGCGCATGACCCAATTTTAACCCTGATTGGGCGATTGACAAGTGGCGAAGAATTGCAATGTTATAATCTCTGAAAATCAACGGTAGAGGTATGGATGATTAACCCCATTATTTTTTCGATCGGTAATTTTTCCCTGCACTGGTATGGCTTGATCGTGATGGCAGGCGTCATCGTCGGAGCGTTGCTCGCCGAGCGTGAACTCATCCGGCGCGGCGGCAACGGCGATGTGATCTGGGATGTGCTGGTGGGTTGGGTCGATATTGGACCCAAAATGAAGTTTCCGTTTGGTACCTTTCAGTTCGGTTTGCCGCTGGGCGTTCTGCCTCTCGGCATTGTTGGCGCGCGGCTGTGGTATGTAATGAATGCCACGATCGGCGGAAACCGTATCTACATGGACAATCCATCTGAAATCCTTCGAGTGTGGAACGGCGGTTTGCACATCTTCGGCGGTTTTCTATTCGGCGCGATTTCATTGTTTTGGCTGTTACGCAGATATAAAGTTGATCTCTGGCTGGTGTTGGATTCGATCGGACCCGCCATGTTAATTGGGCAGGGCATCGGGCGGCTCGGCAATTTCGTCAATCAAGAGTTATACGGTCCAGCCACCACGCTCCCATGGGGGTTGAAGATATCGACCCGATATTCCTATCAGACCCCGATTGAAATGCGCGATCAACCGATAGACGCTGTGATCAATTACTTGGAGACTACCCGCTTCCACCCCACATTCGCCTACGAGATGCTCTGGAACTTCGCCGCGGCGGGATTCCTATTGTGGCTGTCTCGCCGATATGAAAAGGAACTCAAGCCCGGAACGATGTTCGCAGGCTGGCTCTTGCTCGCCGGTATCGGTCGCGCATGGATTGAACTCTTCCGCCCCGACCAGCCCAAGATCGCCGACACGGGAATCAGTTATTCGATGGTGGTCGCCGCGCTGATGGCGGTTGCCGGCGCGATCCTATTGATGATCCGTTACAATGCCATCAATTTCCCTGGTGCCGAAAACTGGGAAGAGGAGTATCAGATCGAGGCTCTGGGCGCGGAAGCCATGGCGGCAGGCGCGGCAAAAGTAACCTCCGCAATGGAAGACGAAGCGCCAGTTGTAAAAACAGCCAGCCGAAAAAAGACGAAGACAGAACCCCCGCTTCGTAAGCCTAAAACGAGCCGTAAGGAAAAATAAAAAATCAGGTCAGGCGTTTTGCCTGACCTGATTTCATTCAATCGAAGTGACTGTCACAACTTGAGAGCGCCTCATAGAAGTCTCTTCTTCGCGTTTGTCGAAGCCGAAGCGTTCGAAGATATCCGCGTACATTTCGACGATCTTCTCGCGGGTGAACCCCATTTCTTCATAGGAATAGGTGTGGTCACTGCGATGGGCAAGCGTGTCTTTTACAGCTTCGTCCACGATCTTGTCCAAGCCCGGTTTATCGGGATAGCCGAACTGCTCGTAGAATCCGCGGATGACCTGCTCAGGGCGTTGGATCAGATCGTCATAGTTGAGAATCAGGTATCTGGGGGAGGGATGCGAGTCGATGTATTGAAGAGGGTAACGGTACCAATGCTGGGTCAGGTCTGCGATTTCATCCAGATATTGATAGGTTGTGAATCCGCCGGTGAATACGCCGCGCGAGTAGTTGACCCATGAGACCGTGGAGGGGAGCATGTCCAGCGGGTTGCGGGCGAGATAGATGATGCGCGCATCGGGGAAAAACTCGATCAGCGTTTCGATCTTGGCGCTGAACGCGGGCGCCTTTGCCACATAGTATTTTTTACCGGTGGCGTACATGTGTCTTTTCAGCATCGACTTATAGAATGCCATGATCTTTTGTTTGCGCTCAGGGGATAGGGCTTCGTCGAAGTGCTGGTAGTTGGGGAATTCGTCCATGAAAGGGAAGAGGAAGGTAACCCACAACGAATCCCAGGCGTGCATCAACACGTTTTCATCCTCTTCGGGTTGGAAGAACGAAATGGGGTGGATCTTGATCTGCCCCAGCGTGCGACGGTCGAATGCATATAACGCGCGATGGAGATGCCCGCCCAGTTTTTTGTCGAGCCGCGAGATAAACTGAGTGAATTTCTTTTGGGTAACCGAGGGCGTCAGGTAAATATCCCATGTGGTGAGGCTGGTAAATGTGGCTGTATCGCGCGAGAGCAGGCGGTGCAAAAAAGTGGAGCCACTGCGCATGTTGCCGATGATGAAGAGCGGCTTCTCAATGGGATGTGTTTTATACCCGGGGAAGAAGATGTCGTCGAGCCCAAAACAGAGCCAGATGAAAAGCGACCCAAGCGGCCAGACTAGATAGAAGAGGGTCAGGAAGATGAGCCGTTTCTTGTTGAGCGGGGCGTGAGAGTTTTTCCAGTTGAAGAATGAGCGATAGAAAGTGCGCCAGAACAGGCGGAGGTTGTAGTGCATGAAAGGCATCCTTGAGTAACGCCGACTTAAGTCGGTATTACATTGTTGCATTAAAAAAGCCCGCGAAGGGCTTCCTCATTTCCATTCTATCAGGATTTGAAAATTTTGTAAGAATGGATTATTCACGGGCCATGGCTTTTTCAAAGTCTGAAAAACTTCAACGCAAATGTCGCGAATACTTCGACACGGTGAGCGAAAGACGAACCGTCAGCACAGGTTTGCGAATGGCGCAAATAAACCCAAGAAAATTCGCCCATTTGCGTTATTCGCGTTCCAAAGCGCTCAATCTGTCAAGCGATAATGAGAAGACCATGATTCACGGGCATGTCCAATTTGAGAGATAAACCAAAACATAGAGTTTTTCCCAGTGAACTCAGTGGTCTCGGTGGTAACAAGATTTTTTACGCCCGTTTTTAGCCGCCCCCATTGTTCACAGTATCTTTCCGAGGCGCGTCGATTCAATGGATGGCATCCAATTTCTGCCTCACCCAAAAGTCCCATGCGTTGCGCAATCGTTTTGCAACTTCGCGGCAACTTTACTGCAACGCGAGATTCGTAACCTCGGTCATACAATGGAAGCAGAACATATTCATTGTGTTGATATGTCAAGATTAATATGAGGAGAAAAAATCATGAATTTCAAACGTCGGTTTCAAGTCTTTGTTTTGATCGCCTTGCTGGTCAGCACATTTGGGAGCGGGCAGGTTGTATCTGCCAGTTCGCCTGCCGCTGTTCCGCAGGACCCCATTGTCATCAATCGTAACCTGAATATCTGGGATGCCACCTTCATCGGATACGTGTCATCCGTCATCCATGAAAAATGGCGGCTGGAACTTACCGAAGCGCACACCTTCGAGGTGAAAGCGAATACGGCAGCCGGAGACCTGGTGCCCCTGCTCATCTTGCAGGATGCGAACGGCGTTGAAGTTACACGCGGCACCGGTTCGTTCGTTACTTCCCAACCGACGGGCACGTTCTACGTGCAGGTTCAGCCGGATTCAGGCGCCGGGTTTTACTTCATGACCCTGCGGGATGTGGTTAGCACCGGTCCTTCCGTCTCCACGGTTGTCGCGCCTACCAGTGTGAACGTGGGCGAGGTTGCCCTTGTCACAGTGACTTTGAATAATGTCCCTGCGGAAGGATACACCAGCGCGGAGTTCACTTGTAACTTTGATGCCAGCCTCGTCAGCGTGGGAACGCCGGTCGTCACGAATCTTTTTGGAGCCGATCCTGCTGTTGCCATTAACACGCCTCAGCCCGGCACGCTTATCGTGGCTGTTGCCGGCAGTAATGGTAATAAAGCCGTTACAAGCGGAGCCGTCTTTACCTTTAGCGTGACCGCTTTGCAGGCTGGCGAGACCGCTATCGAATGTACCGTGCGTGTTTCGCAAGGGAATAACACATTAACTTCCCTCCCATCTACCGGCATGAATCTCACTGTCAATGGAAGCGGACCCACGGCAACATCGACGCCGGCGCCCGGTGAAACAGCCACGCCAACTTCTCAGCCCGGTGAAACGGCTACACCCACCTCTCAGCCCGGTGAAACGGCCACACCCACTACACAGCCCGGTGAAACGGCCACACCCACTACACAGCCCGGTGAAACCGCCACACCGACGTTCACATCCACCCCGGCAGAGTCCGCCACGCCGACCGCTTCATCCACTCCGGCTGAATCGCCTACGCCTACCTCCACTTTCACGCCCGAAAGTTCGCCAACTCCCACGGCTTCTCCGGATGGCACGCTCACAGGACAAGTCATTGCAGGCAAGCAGGTGATTGTGACTCTGTTCTCAGGTAATGTGGCGGTCACCTCGGTCAACGCCAACCCGGATGGCACGTTCAGTCTTGTTGCACCGGCGGGCAATTACACAGTGATTGCCACCGCAAGCGGCTTCCTCTCTGCGCAGGGTTCTGCCAACATCCTGCCGGGAAACACCACCACGAAACCAACCATTACATTGCTGGCTGGCGATATTGACGGCAACAACGTGATCGATCAATTCGACGCGCTCACCATCGGCATCAACTACAACACTGCCGCTCCCGCCGCCGCAGACTTGAACAATGACAGCGTGATCAACGTGTTGGATCTCGAACTGCTGGCGCAAAATTACCGCGACACAGGCCCCACCAATTGGGAATAATCGGATGATGAATTCCGGGCGCACACTGGTGCGCCCGGAATTTTGGAGTATGAAGTGAAACGAATTGTTCCCTTACTATTGGCGATCCTCGTCGCGCTGGTCGGCATTCGCCATGCGTATGCCCAGGGCGCCGAGACCATTTGGTTGAGCGCTGTCAATACATCATACAAAACAGGGGAGACCGTGCTCGTCACAGTCAACGCCTCGTCTGCCACGCCCGTTCAGGGATTCACGTTCCAGATCCGTTACGATCCGGAATGTCTGCGCCCCGTCAATGCCTCCAGCCCGATCGCGGGAATGAACGGCTTGCAACTTCCGCAACTGACCGGGTTGGTGGATGGCTCATACGCCAGCACCACGCCTCAAACGATCAACGGCGCGCTGGCAGAAGTGAGATTCACCGCCCTGCAAGGGTGTGAAACCAGCCTCTATCTGGAAAGCGCCGCGCTGGCAATTCGCAATGCTGAAGGATTTGCCGCGCCTTTGTTGAGCGTTCTGGTCGGCGAACGGAATATTTCCTTGTTCATCGACAAAGAAGTCGTAACGCAAGCCGCCCCGCAGGATAGCGGTTCGATGCTGGCGCTCGAGCCGCCGGAACCCGAAGGCGGCACGTCGATGGGATGCATCGTAGCCGTCATTGCGATTCTGATCGCGGTGGGATTGTTTGGCGTGTACCGCGTATTGCGAAAACCATCATGATGTCGGGGTTGCAGATCCGGCTGATCGAAAGGCGAATCAAGCCGCCCCGTGGAAAGATGCGAGGAGACATGTCCAATAAGATTCTTCGCGCCGTGTTTTTGATAATGTTACTGACCTCGCTTCTATCGCAGGGTCAGCCTGTTCGCGCCGCGCCGCCGCTCCCGCCGGTGGATATGTTCCAACTGCCGTGGGAACTAGGCAAGGCGTGGGTCGCGTACGACGGGTTTGGGCGTCACGCCACAAGCGCGCACAACCCCGCCAACGGCGGAGCGGTTGATTTTGCGCCGCACACAAAAATGAAAAAAGGCGAGAACACCTCCAACGCCTGGGTGACCGCCGCCGCCGATGGAATTGTGGTGGCGATTTCCAAATGCCATTTGATCATTGCTCACAGCGGCGGCTGGACGAGCGAATATCAACACCTCGCAAATTTTCAGGTGAAGTTGGGCAACGCGGTGACGCGCAATCAGCGACTGGCAGTGATCGCAAATGCTTCAGTTCAACAGCCCGTGTGCCTCGGCAGTGAAGACCAGGATACGCCGCATTTGCATTTTTCACTACGCCCCAACATGGTCGGCGCGACGTTCGCGGGCTGGGAGTTCAAATATAACTCACTGTTCAAAACTACAACCTTTGTCAAGAACGGCAACAGCCTTGGCTTGTTCGTACCCCTCTTGAATGTGATGGAAACATCCACCACGCCAACACCGATACCCGCAACTTCAACGCCCACAACTTCCACAACATCAACCCCAACGCTGATTCCCACGGCGACCAGCACCGCGTTATCGGGTCCGTATATTTCCACATCGGTGAACACATCGAATGTGACAGTGGGCGACACCGCGCTGGTCACTGTCTATTTGAACAACGTGCCTGTTGATGGATACGCCAGCGCGGAAATTACCTGCGCATATAACGCGACTCTGATCGAAGCGAGCAATATCACCTTTACGAATCTTTTCGGCGCCGACCCCGCCACAACGATCTTTGGTCCGCAAGGCGGGAGTTTCATCGCCGCCATCGCGGGTAAAAAAGGCAACAAAGCGACCACAAGCGGCGCGGTCTTCACTTTTACCGCGCGAGGTTTGCAAGCGGGACTGACCGCCATTGACTGCACCGCGCGCATTTCGCAAGGCAACGGCGCGTTGACGAGTATTCCCTATATTGGGACGAGCATCACTGTTCTGGGATCATCCACGCCGACGCCGCCGGTCACTTCGACGGTTGCGCCTGCCTCGCCCACTTCAACCTTGATTCCCACTTCGACCTTCCCCTCCGCTACCCCAACCGTGATCTCCACTTCACCCGGTCCCGGAGATTTGGTCCCGTCGCTGTCTTTCGTTCCAGTCGTCACCGGGTTATCTCAACCGGTCTTGGTAACGAACGCGGGTGATGGCTCTGGGCGATTGTTTGTGTTAGAGAGAGTTGGGCGCGTTCGCGTGATCACCAACACAGGCAGTCTGCTTCCCGCTTCTTTTTTAGATCTCACGTCTATCGTCGGTTCGTCGGGAAGTGAAGAAGGTTTGCTCGGTCTCGCCTTTCACCCCAACTACGAATCGAACGGATTATTTTTTGTCGCGTACACCGACACGTCTGGCAATCTTGTTCTTGCAAAGTATTCTGTTTCCTCAGACCCAAATGTAGCGAACCCTGCCAGCGCGGTGACGGTGTTGACCATTCCGCATCCGGGCAATGCAAATCACAACGGCGGGATGCTCGCGTTCGGCAGTGACGGATATCTGTACTGGTCAACGGGCGACGGCGGAGGCGGAGGAGATGCTCCCAATAACGCGCAGAATACCAATATTCTCTTGGGAAAAATCCTTCGTTTGGACGTGAACACCGGCAGTCCATATTCGATTCCGTCTGACAATCCTTTTGTCGGCGTATCAAACACGCGCGGCGAAATTTGGGATTACGGCTTTCGCAATCCATGGCGATTTTCGTTTGACCGCGGCACATTCGATATGTACGTCGGCGATGTGGGGCAGGGCAGTCGCGAAGAAATCGACTTCGAGTCATCTGCATCTTCCGGTGGCTTAAATTATGGTTGGCGCGTGATGGAGGGCAGTCTATGCTTCAATCCCTCCAGCGGATGCGACACCAGCGGAAAAGTTTTCCCAGTGGCGGAATACGACAACACGGGAGTAACCTGCTCCGTAACCGGCGGATACGTCTATCGCGGCTCGCAGTCGGCGCCCATGACGGGAATTTATTTCTACGGCGATTTTTGCAGTGGAGAAATTTGGGGACTTTTGCAGCAATCCCCCGGCGTTTGGGATTCCGATCTCATCACGGATACAACTTTCTTCATCTCCTCGTTCGGCGAGGATGAAGCGGGCGAACTGTATCTCACCGATTATTCCACCGGCACGTTGCAGAAGATAATCGGTCCGAACGCGCCGTCCCCGACAGCGACATTCACTTCCATTCCGTTAGAGTCGCCTACGCCAAATGCAACCTTTACATCGATTCCACTGGGGTCGCCAACTCCAACGGCTTCGGCCATCCCCATACAAACGTTTACGGCATCTCCACCCACAGCCACAGCAGGTCCTGGCGCGGCAGTCATGGGGCAAGTGATCGCCTCGAAAGTTGTCACCGTGCGGCTGTATGATCTGAATGATGTCTTTGTCGCATCGGTTAACGCGAACCCCGATGGGACGTTCAGGCTGGATGTCCCGGCGGGAACGTACAACATCGTCGCTACGGCAAACGGATTCCTCCGAATTCAAGGACAGATCACTTTGTCCGACGGAGAAACTCACGCAATGCCTGTCATCGCTTTGCTGGCTGGAGACATTGACGATGACGGTTCCATTGACCAATTCGACGCCATGACCATCGGCTTCAGCTACGGAACATCTGAACCCCCTGGCGCCGACTTGAACAACGACGGCACCATCAACGTGTTGGATTTGGATTTGCTTGCCGATAACTATCGCAAAACGGGTCCGATTCTGTGGGAATGACGCGCGAACACTAAACGAGTAGACAAAAGCCCCCAAAGGCGAACCAGCCCGAAGGGGTTTTTGATTCGCGGGCTTTCGTCAAAATGGAATACAATCAATTCAGATTCCATTTGACCTCTGGCTTAAGTGAGTTCTGCTTAGCCACAGAGTCCACTGAGACCATTGAGAAAATCTCTTTTTTTCTCTGTGTTCTCTGTGGCGAAGCAGTTTTGTAGGACATATATTTCAAGGAGCGTATCATGGCGGCTCAAAAATATTTCCAATGGCAGAACGATATTTTGCTCAACGATATTTATCCGATGCGGCTTGTCAAACTGCGCGACGTTCTGGTCTTCTTCAAAGAAGCCGACCTGTGGGCGGACTATAAAAACAAAGACATCTCGACGCTGACCGCGGACGTGGCGGAATATAAAAGAGGGATGGAAGCCGCGCGCAAAGCGGAGATTGATAATTACTCGAAACTCAAAACGTATTTCCTCACCAAAGATGTGAGCGGCGCGTTTGCCAAATATAAACCCGTCGAACCCGAGGCGATGGCGCTCATTCAAAAAAATCACGATCTCTTTATCGCGTCGTGGCCCAAGGATATTCGCGGCGAACGCGGTTTCATTCAAAGCCGAATCGAGTCGTTCAAGTTGCAGTCGGGATTCGTGCGCGACCGGGCGCGTTACCTCCAGCGTCAGCTCGATGCGATGCTCCCTGAACATCCGAACAGACCGAAGGTGCAAGCGGAGTACAAACTCAAAAGCGAATCGTCCTTGCCGATGTTGTTGGATGAAATGGAAAAACTGCGCGAGTTCGATCTGTGCTACGACAAACTCGGCGCGCCAAAATTGGAATGGTACAGACTCACCAAAGCCAACCCGAACTTCAAAACGCCCGAAGAGGAATTTCTGCGGAGTTACGATTCCAAAACGCCTGTCACGGTCAAAGATATTGCACGTTTGAAAACGGAGCAATATGCCAAGACCCTCGAGGGCAAGGACCAATATCAATTGCTGGCGGAAATCCGCGCGCGGTTCGAGAAAGAGCCGAAGCGTTTCCCGGTCTGGTTGCAGTACATGATCGTCCACTTTTCAGGGATGCGTTACAAATCGGCGCATGGATCGTGGGCGGACCCGAAGGATCTGCTCGCGCGTTTGCGCGTGGAGGAGGTGAAGAAAGCCCAAGCGGCTCTTTCCGACGGGGAGGTGGAAGCGCGTTGTAAGGAGAAGATCGCCCAGTACGAAGGGATGGGAGTGAACAAGCCCGCGCTGGCGAAGGCAACTGAAAAAGTCTGGAAGGATCGCATCGCGTTGCACATGCAGGGAGTCAAAGCCCGCGGACCGCAGTCCCGCCGCATCGGCTTGGACGGCTTGGCGGAAGCGGAAGCCAAATACGAATTCATGACCATGACGACCGATCAGGCGCTGGCGAAGTTGGAGGCGATGAAGAGTCAATTCCCCGCGTGGGCGTGGAAGATGATCGTCATGCTCACGCCTCTCCGAGTCAAGTACGTCACCGCGCCGGGCTGGGAAACTTTCTCCGCTGAGGAAGATAAGATTCGATTTGCCGATAAAACTTTCTATCCGCTCCTCAGCAAGTGGGCGACGGATAACACCGGCATGTGGCGACCCGAACACGGGCAGAGCCACGAACTGATCGTCTCGCGCGCGGTGTGTAATGAGACCGCCGAACACCTGCAACACATCCGTGGACATTTGCCGCCCGGCGGGTTGACCGAAAACGCGGCGCGTTATTTCAAATTGTTCAAAGCGAAAACAGCCGGCGTTACTTTTGTCCGCCCGACGGGAGCGGAACACTACACACAAGGCGCGAGCATCTTCTGGCTGAGGTTTGTCGGCGGCGACCCAAGCCCGTGGCAGATCGCCAAAGGCGTGGAAGATGCGAATGGGGTGGGCTTGCTTTCAGGGAATTTCGTCGGGAAACAGCAAAAGGATCGAAGCGGAAAGAACGCGCCTGCCGTTCCCTCGTGGCAATACAAAATGGGCGAGCCGATCACGAGAAACCGCACCACAGTGGACGCCAACAAGAAGCCAATCCCTGAACATCAATGGCTGAGATGGATCCACGAGGCGACGGTCGTCGAGGTCGTTGATACCGCCGACGGCACGTACGTGTACACCTTTGAAACATCCCTGCCCGATGACTTCCGCGGCACGTCCTGCCTCGGCGTCTTCCGCAACTCGCTCCGCTGGAATCTCGATGACGGCACGGAGGATTTCTACAACCGTTCGTTCGTCGGCTTTGTGCCGGAAGGTCAAGTTCCGACCGAACACATGAAGACGATGATGGATTGGAATAAGATTTTGGCGAAGTGAACAATAGATAGAATATCGAAGATATATTCTGGTTTATAATTGAACAATGAGAAAGGATAGAGCAATGACAAAAGAGTTTAGCGTTGTAATTGAAAAAGACTCTGATGGTTATTACGTTGCCAGTGTGCCTGAATTGCAGGGTTGCCATACTCAGGCAAAATCGCTGGATAAATTGATGGCGCGGATTCGGGAAGCGATTGAATTGTGCCTAGAAGTGGAAAAGGATTATCCAAGAAACCAGTTTGTAGGCGTACAACGAATCGCTGTTGAGGTCTGATGGCGAAACTGGCGCGGCTCACGGGGCAACAGGTTATTGCCGCTTTAAAGAAGGCGGGTTTTGAAATATTACGGATCAAAGGTAGCCACCATTTCTTACGACACTCCGATGGGAGAAGCGTGGTTGTGCCTGTTCATCGCGGTGAAATAATCGGTCCCGGCTTGATGTTGAAGATTCTTCGAGATTGCGAATTGGAACGAGAAGAGTTTATGTCGCTTATGAAGTGAAGTCTGTTCAAGAGAAATTTCGTACTCGTTCTGAGTTTCCCCTGCAACTTTTCCTCCCCGACTCCTGTACTACAATTCAGCCATGACCGCGCCCACCGACCGCGACTTGATCGTCCGCGCCCGTCGCGGTGACGGCGACGCGTTCAGCGAACTCGTCACGCGTTATCAGACCAACGTGTTCAATGTTTGCTACCGCATCCTGCACGAGCGCGGCGAAGCCGAAGACCTCGCGCAAGAGACGTTCATGCGCGCGTATCATCGTCTCGAACAGTTCGATCTCGAGCGTGAGTTCGGTCCGTGGGTGAGGCGCGTCGCCGCGAACTTGTGCCTCAATCATCTCGAGTCGCAAAAGGTCAATGCCCCGCTCGACGAAGAACGGGATGCCGACGAGAGCCAACGACCTGAGAAGCAAGTTGAAGTGCGAGAACGAAGCGAGCAGATCCGCGGCGCGCTCGCGTCACTGCCTGCGCATTATCGCGTGGTTGTCGAACTCAGGCATTATCAAGAACTGTCGTATGATGAGATCGCGTCCGAACTGAAAATCCCATTGAGCGACGTGAAGAGTCACCTCTTCCGCGCCCGCAAACTGTTGGCGGAGAAACTCCATGCACCTGACTGACGAACAGTTGAACGAATATTTGGATAACGAAATTGCAGATCGCACACTTTTCGATTCGCATCTCGCTTCATGCGGAGAATGTGCGGCGCGTCTCACTGCGCTTCAATCTTTATTCGCCGAATTGGATTCTCTCCCCGAAGTGGAATTGACTCACTCCCTCGCCTCACAAATCACGCTCCACGCCGCATCGTCCCCCCAACTCCCGCGCTGGCTCACGCTGACAGCGACTCTCCAAGCCGCGCTCGCGTTGATCGCCCTCGTCCTCGCCGCACCCTTTGTGATGAATCTTCTGCCCGCAATTGAAACTCCATCGTTCACCGAAATTTTGATTCAACTCCAATCGCAATGGCTCACGTTGTTTAACTTAATTACTAATTACCAATTACCCAATTTACCAACACTACCGCCTCTTCAAATCCCAACACTGACTCTCTCCCTCGCCCTCGCTGGCGCATCCCTGCTCTGGCTGGTGGGGAATGGGCTGCTGTTGAGGAGACAAATAAAATAACGCCATGTCACCCTGAGCGATAGCGAAGGGTCTCCTAGACGCTGTGGAGATTCTTCACCCCTGCGGGGCTCAGAATGACATCCCAAGGAGAATCCATGACCGAAATCATCCGCGTAACACTGCTCGTTACATTGCTTGCTGTTACCTTCGCCTGTTACTTTCTCGTCGTCGGTGCGTTCTTCAACAAACGCGTCTTGAAGACTCTCAACGTAGCGAAGCAACTCCCCGCGCGTTCTTTTGGCATCGGGTTTGTCAACTTCCTGTTTTTCGGCACGATTGCCGTTGTGTTATTTGGGATTGCCGACAGCGTAGGGAATGGCGCGATTAAATTCATCGTAACAGTCCCGTCGTTATTGCTTGCAACCATTCTGGTGATTCTCCTCAGCCTCGGGCTTTCCTCGATGGTAAGCATCCTCGGCGAAAGGATCTTTCCCGATCTTTCAGCGTGGAAGCAGTCATTTTGGGGGACGGTGATCCTCACGTTCGCATCCGCTATTCCCTTTGTTGGGTGGTTCCTGCTCTTCCCATTTGTCGCCCTCACAGGCTTCGGCGCGGTGATCCTGGGATTCTTCCAACGCGAAAGCAATTAACCGCTAAGCTCGCCAAGAACGCAAAGATTCTTTCCTCTTTCATCTTTCCAATGACGCGCTCACCCCGCGTCTTTTCTTTTTAAATCCTTCGTGCCCTTTGTGTCCTTTGTGGTGAAAAGGTTTGCAACTTTTCCTCTCATCCCCCTGTATCCCATACATCAACCAAAAGAAAGGACATTCCCCATGGCAGACATATCCGCCATCTTCTTCATCCTCTTGATCATCGGCGTCGCCTTCCCAGCGATGCTCACCACTTGGTGGCTGTTGTTCCCCAACCTCATCAAACGCGCGCAGACCCGCGTCGAACGATCCCTCGGCGCGACCTTCTGGCTGGGAATCATCGTCGTCATCGCACTCGTCATCCCCATCGTCATCTTGATGGCTCTGCCGATCGGTCCTGCCAAATCCCTCGGCTGGATTCTGCTCGGCGCGTCGCTGGCGTTCTCGTCCATTGGCTCGGCGGGCATCGCCGCGCATCTCGGCGAACGGATGAAACAAACGGGCAATAACTATTCGCCGTTCAATGCGTTCATCCGCGGCGCGGTGATCCTCGAACTCGCCGCCTTCTTCCCCCTCATCGGCTGGCTCTTCGTGTGGATTCCCCTCCTCGTCACCTCCTTCGGCGCGACCGCGTTTGCCCTCCTCAACTGGATGCCGCGCGTGAAAGCCGTAAACACGGAAACAAGTAAACAGGTAAACACGTTGAACGCGGAGCATGTGTAGAGAATGGAAAGTGGAAAGTAGAAAGTAAGCAAGTTTCCACTTTCCACTTTCTACCCCTCATCACCACGAATTCTCCAATTCTCCAATTCTCTAATTCTCTAATCTCCAGTCTTCCTTTATCACTCACCACGCCTCCACCCTCAATTACCACTTACCAATTACCATGATCTCTCGAAGAGATTTCCTCAAACTCTCCACCCTCGTCACCGCCAGCGCCGCGCTTTCCTCCTGCGCTCCGATCTATCGCAGACTCGCAGGCGGACTCCCCACCCTCCCGTGGACTCCACTCGACGCGCAAGACTTCCTCGCATTGAATCGCCTCACATTCGGACCCCGCGTCGAGGAACGCGCCCGCTTCGCAGAGATCGGATTGCAAGCCTTCATCGAAGAACAACTCGATTTCGAATCGATTGACGATTTCTCAAGCGACCTTCGACTTTCGACCTTTGACACACTTCGCATGGACGCGAACGAGATCGAAGGTATAACGAATCAACTCTTCGACGGCTACGACCGTGAACGACCCGCGAATGAATTGCGACAAGCGACATTGCTTCGACAAATTTATAGCAAACGTCAATTGTATGAAGTGATGGTTGAATTTTGGAGCGACCACTTCAACATCTTCATCGAGAAAGAGCCGTTGTTTTATCTCAAGCCTGTTGACGACCGCGAAGTGATTCGCAAACATGCGCTCGGCAACTTCCGTGATCTTGTGTGGGCGTCGGCACATTCGCCCGCGATGCTGGTGTATCTCGACAACCACGTCAACGAGAAGAGTCATCCCAACGAAAATTATGCGCGCGAACTGATGGAACTCCACACCCTCGGCGTGGACGGCGGCTACACTCAAAGCGATGTGATGGAACTCGCGCGTTGTCTCACGGGTTGGACGGTCAAAGAACATTTTTGGTTGGGTGAGTTCACGTTCAACAAAGACATCCACGATGAAGGTGCGAAAAATGTTTTGGGATTGGCGATCCAGCCGAATGGTCAGGGTGAAGCGGAGCAAGTCATCGAGCGCCTCGCGTCGCATCCATCCACCGCGCGATTCATCGCAACCAAGTTAACCCGTCGCTTCATCGCGGATGATCCTCCGCAAGAGATCGTGGAGAAAGCCGCGCAAACTTTTCTCAACACGAACGGCGATATCAAATCTGTGTTGCGTGTGATTCTCCTCGACGGTCTCGCGCTCGCGCAACCAAAATACAAACGCCCCGCGAACTTCATTGCGTCCGCGCTGCGACTCACCAACACAGAAACCGACGGCGCTCTTCATGATTATCTGCTTCGCATGGGTCAGCCGTTTTTCAACATGCCCACGCCCGATGGCTATCCCGATCGCGGCGAGCCGTGGCAAAGCAATCTCATGCCGCGCTGGCAATTCGCGTTCGAGTTGACGCGCGATGAGATCGGCGGCACGAAAAATAATTTGAATCATTTATTGGATGTCTCTTCGACTGGCATTCTCGCCGACGATGTGGACTCTCTCACCTCTCTGCTTTTGGGCGCGCCTCTAAATCGCCTCGAACGCGACGGGCTGATTGATTCAGTTTCCTCGACGGGTGCCACGCCTCAAGAGACTCTGCAAATCCTCGCCGCAGGGATCATCGCCTCGCCCGCGTTTCAGTGGCGTTGACCACATGTCGTTGCGAGGAGGAGCGAAGCGACGACGAAGCAATCTCCTCGTACTGTGAAATACCGTTCCAACAGGAGATTGCTTCGGGCAAAGAGCAAGAGCGCCCTCGCAACGACATAATTTTTTGGAGACAACATGCTACAAACCTTACCAATCCTTCAACAAAAATCATGGATGCCGCGCTTCGCCTTCGCGCCACACAACACCGCCCCGCGCGGAGATACGCTCGTCGTCATCTTTCTGCGCGGCGCCGCGGATATTCTCAACATGGTCGTGCCGCATGGCGAAGAGGCGTATTACGCAATGCGACCAACGTTGGGAGTGGCAAGACCTGATGACAGCGGCAAGAAGAAAGAGGAGCGAGCAATTGACCTCGACGGCTTCTTCGGCTTTCATCCCTCGATGAGCGCGTTGCTCGACTCGTGGACATCTCAACAACTCGCCATCATTCACGCGTGTGGCGCACCCGACGAATCGCGCAGTCACTTCAAAGCGATGGAACTCATGGAGCGCGGCGTGGATGACGAACGCGGACCCGCGTCAGGCTGGATCGGGCGTCACCTCGCCACGTTGGACACGGGCAACTCGTCGCCGTTGCGAGCGGTGGGGATGGGCACTCGCCCGCAACGGAGTCTGAGCGGAAGCGTCCCAGTCTCCGCGTTGCGTTCGATCGCGGATTTTCATCTCGGCGGCGACCCACGCGCGTTACAACAAATGCGCGCCGCGTTGAACGTTGTGTATGAAGACGATATTTTGGGACAAGATACATTGTCCATTATGGACACGCTTCAAACGCTCGATCCCAACAATTACTATTCACCATTTACCACGTACCCCGATTCTGAATTTGGTCTCGCCCTCAAACAAACCGCCATGCTCATCAAAGCCGAGGTGGGACTCGAAGTCTCCGCGATTGACATCGGCGGCTGGGACACGCACTTCGCGCAAGGCTCGACGATCGGCATCATGCCGAATTTGATGAAAGATTTGGCTGATGGCATCGCCGCGTTCCATGCCGACATGCAAGACCACATGCAGAATCTCACCGTCGTCACCATGTCCGAGTTTGGACGCCGCGCCTCCGAAAATGGAAGCCTCGGCACCGATCATGGACACGGGAGCATGATGATGGTCATGGGCGGCAACGTGGACGGCGGCAAAGTCCACGGCGAGTGGCCCGGGCTGGAGGATGGTCAAATGATCGGACCAGGCGACCTCGCCGTCACGACCGATTACCGCGATGTGCTGTCCGAAGTTTTGCAGAAACGCTTGAACAACCCCGCCACCGATCATATCTTCCCTGATTACGTGCCTGTCATAAGGAATTTGTTGAAATAATAAATTATGACATGTCATGCTGAGGAGCGGAGCGACGAAGCATCTCTGACACGACATAAAGAGACCCTTCGGTCGCAACAAGCGCTCCCTCAGGGTGACATGCCAGATTTCAATTACAATCCATCGCACAATGGATTCGCAAAACAAATTAACTTCGATCTTCGACAAGACTCTCCTCGTCGGTTTGGGATGCGGCGTCCTCGTGCTGTGCGGCATCATCGCGTGGTTTGTGTACATCGTTCAAAACTTCCCTGTGCCGTCATCTGAATCCACACAAACCACAACATCAACCCAAACTCCCAATTCTCTAATTCTCCAATTCTCTTCGGCAACGCCTCCTCCACTCACCGAATCCCTTCCTCCCACCTCCATCCCAAACTTCAACGACTCTCGCCCAACGGGCAAAATAGTTTTCGCATGTTACGTCAAACAGATTGACCAGATCTGCCTGATGAACGCCGACGGTTCAAGCCGCGAACAACTCACCGACTTCGACGCGACCGCGTTCTACCCATCGCTTTCCCCCGACGGGGGGACGATCTATTTTTCCTCCAAACGCAGCGGCGGATTTGAAATTTACTCGATCAACATCAATGGGGATGAACTACAACGCCTCACCCGCGACATCGGCAGTCTCTACGCCCCCGAGCTTTCTCCCAGTGGAGAGTTGATCGTCTTCGCCAAAAGCGGAGACGGACTCTGGGTGATGAAACCCAACGGCGATAACCCGCGTCCGCTCACGGATCGCGACGACATTGACCCAACCTGGTCGCCCGACGGCTCGATGATCGCGTTCGCCTCCTCGCGCAGTGGACAACGTCAACTGTTCGTGATGAACGCGGACGGCTCGAACATCCAACAAGTGACTGACCTCAATAACATGGGCGGACGTAGTACCTGGTCACCCGATGGGACTCGCCTCGCCTTCTATCGCGGACCCGCAGGCGACCACAACATCTACATCATCAACATTGACGGCACAGGTCTCGTCCAACTCACGAACGGCGGCGACAATCTCGGTCCCTCATGGTCACCCGATGGAAACTGGATCGCCTTCACCTCCTTCCGCGATGGCAATAACGAAATCTACATCATCCACCCCGATGGGACAGGGTTGACGCGTTTGACGAACAATACAATTTCCGATTGGCAACCGAGGTGGGGGAGGTGAGTTACAAAACCTTGCGAAGGTTCTAAACCTTCGCAAGGTTGCCCGCCGCAGTTGAGCTGCTGGATGTAGTTGCGTATAATGCAGTCATGTAGTTGAGTACTTCGATAAGAAATCGATGGATAACAGCATGAGTAAAATTTTTGAAATAGCAGAAAATCCAAAAATCTTGATCGACAAGGATTTCGACAGCAATCTTATAAGCATTGAAGGATTGAAATTAGATGACGATTACAGAAAAATAAATTTGCGTGATGTGGTTGAAGTCTATGTACGTAATTACAGCAATCCATACGCCAATTTTACTGAGCGCCTTGAGCAACTTAAGAGCCATGATGGATTCATTCATATGGCGGGCAGATTTGGCTTTGGCATTAAAAACCAGAAAATCATCGAAATAATATTTCGGGGAAAATATATTGATGAACTGAAAAATTACGATGGGCAGGCGATTGTTGACTTTTGCGGGAAGCCAAACAAAGTTTTGACCGAATCGATTACTTGGGTGTTTGATTATGTCGAATATGCAAAAATCCTTGTTTATTCAGACAGGAGACTATATTTTTTTATAGACACCGAAACTAAAAAAGTCAGTGAAATCAGAATTGGAGACGTTGACGAAAAATTCTTCATGTGATTTTTACACCTTCCAAAGGTTAAAAAGTGTACAATGTTTTCATAAAACAGTTAGTTCAGGAGATTGAAAAATGATCACTGATATGAGACCGCTAATCGAGATTAATCAACGAGCGATCCACCTGCTCTACAAAGAGTTAGGCGTGGTGGATGCTGTCCGCTTTTTAAAACAATTTACTCAAGGCTACGGAAATTACACACAAGAACGGGAAGTCCTCTTTGCACATAAATCCCTTGACGATATTGTGAGCGAAATCGAAAAGCGCAGAAAAACTGCGAAGTGAAGAGTTTGTGATCGTAATCTGTTTTCATAAACGGAAACTGGATCGCCTTCACCTCCTTCCGCGACGGCAATAACGAAATCTACATCATCCATCCCGATGGGACGGGGCTGACGCGGCTCACGAATAACTCGATTTCCGATTGGCAGCCGAGGTGGGGGAGGTGAGTTACAAAACCTTGCGAAGGTTCTAACCCTTCGCAAGGTTGCCCGCCGCAGTTCAACTGAGGACGTAACAGAGTTATCCATGCCCTGTCTCTTTTTGAGGCACGGCTGTATAATGCAAAACAATTACATAATCCCCTTATTTTGAGTTAATCCGGCAATCTGGGTAAACCTTAGTTGGACAGTTTGGTAATACTTGCAGTGTTATTGTCCTAAAGCATGTGGAGGCAAAACAATGGAGATAGTGCAAGGTATTTTCTGTAAATTGGTCAAGGTCATCTTGGTGTTTTTAGGGTGTATTAGGTTATATCTTCAAAATTTATATACGTTCTTCCAGTC
>JAJTXU010000050.1 GCA_021462845.1 Anaerolineales bacterium | reverse complement strand
TCAATACACCCTCTGGCAGATTCTTGGCATCTGGTTCGCCGCAGGCGCCCCGATGTGGATTCTCGGCTGGGTAGCGTACCCAGCCATGAGCGCGGGACTCGCGCCGCTGGACGCGGGTCTGCT
Organism: Anaerolineales bacterium; assembly: GCA_021462845.1. GTDB lineage: Bacteria > Chloroflexota > Anaerolineae > Anaerolineales > Villigracilaceae > Defluviilinea. The sequence goes on along the minus strand of JAJTXU010000050.1, from coordinate 23,793 downwards.
CCGCATAAAACTGTTCACCGTCGGGTTGATCTGGCAATTTGTTCTATCCATGATCATTCTCTATCGCGAAGAAGGGAACATCCGTCTGGGAACGATCAGCCGTCGGTTTTGGCTGAACCACCCAAAGTCCGCGCGAAGCGGAGAGACGAATAAAACCCTGTGGTGGTGGCTCATCCCGCTGATCCTGCTCGTCGCTGCTTTGGAGATCGGTTTTCGATCCACGCTCGTGGACGTGTGGACGGGACTCTTCCCATTCTTCGCCGAGCCTGAGGGCTACGATGCTTCAGCAATGTTTACGCCCGAACTACGCGCGCAATTTGTCGGCGCGTGGGGACTGCTCGCGCTGTTTGCTGTGAGCGCGTTATTCAACACATTCCTGGGCGAGGAATTCCTCTTTCGCGGCGTGTTGCTCCCCAAGATGGAAGGGGTCTTTGGAAAATGGGATTGGGTGGCAAACGGCATCCTATTCTCGTTCTACCATCTTCATCAGCCCTGGGGCATTCTGGCGACGCTTCCCGCAGATTTAGTTTTTGCGTTTTCTGGCAAGCGCTTTCACAGCAACTGGTTCCCCATCATCCTGCATTCAGGTCAGAGCGTGTTTTTCCTGTTTCTGATCCTGGGACTCGCGCTCGGCTTGGCGTGATCGTCTTGAGTGGATTCATCACTCTCATTGCTTTGGCAGTGGAAATGGTGATATGAATATTTGGCTTTCAAACCAAAGGAGATAAGTATGAAAACCCTCATCGTTGGCACAGGCGTCATCGGGGTCATCTACGGCTGAGCGTTGAGCGCGGCAGGCGTGGACGTGACGCACTACGTCCGCAAAGGAAAGCGCGAAAAATTCAAGGAGGGCGTCACGCTCGACCTGTTGGATGAACGCAAAGGACACCCCAAGAAGAACATCGTCAAGTACGCGCTCAAATGCGTCGAAGACGTTTTGCCTTCGGACGGTTACGAGTTCATCATCGTTCCGACCAATTCGTATCAAACGGAAGAAGTAGTGAAGACGCTTGCGCCCGTCTCGGGCAATGCCATCTTCTTCATCTTCGCCGCAAACTGGGAAGGCGCGGACTTCATTGACCGCCTTCTGCCGCGCGAACGCTACCTGATGGGCTACCCCGACGGCGGCGGGACGATTCGAGACGGCGCATACTGGACGAATCTCGGCGGCGAAGTCCATCTGGGCGAAGTGGACGGGAAGCCGACGGATAAACTCGAAAAGGTGAAGTCGCTCTTTGCGCGGGCAGATATCCAGCCCGATGTGCAGGACAACATTCTGCATTGGCTCTGGCTTCATAACGCGATGAGCATCGGCATTTGGGCGGGCTTCGCCAAATACCGCGACGTGAAGACCTTCCTCAAGGACAAAGAACTGCTCCGCGAGTGTTACGCCTCCACGAAGGAACTGCTCGAACTGTGCAAGCGGCGCGGCGTCGATCTCAAGAAGTATCCAGAAATCGGCGCGTTCAATCTGCCGACCTGGTTGTTCATTCCGCTTTTCCGCTGGCTGTACACCTATAACCAAGCCATGCAGCGTTTCACCGCCCACGCCGCCGACAGTTTGCAGGAAGCGCGCGAGAACTACAACAACATCATGCGGACCGCAGATGAATTCTCCTTCGACATGCCGCACACCAAAGCCGTCGGCTCATATCTTTCGCCAAAGGGGCAACAATGAAAATTCTAGTATTTGGCGCAGGCGTGATTGGGACACTTTACGGCTACGCACTGGCGGGAGCAGGCAACGACGTGACGCACTACGTCCGACCTGGGAAGAAGAAAATGTTCGAGAACGGGATCAACCTCAACTTCCTGGATGGACGCGTAAATCCGCCGAAGCAGGTATCCACTCATTATCAGGCGAAAATCGTCGAAGGATTCTCCAGCGCGGACGGTTACGAACTCGTCATCATCAGCGTGCGGCATTACCAACTCGACTCCATCCTGCCGCTTCTCAAGGACAAGGTCGGGAACGCCGACATACTGATCTTCAACGGTAACTGGGACGGCTTCGACAATCTTGACCAATACCTGCCGCGTTCGCAGTTCATCCTGGGGTTCCCCGTCGCGGGCGGCGGTTACAGTGGAACGACTCTCGACGGCGCGTTGCTGGAAGAAATCCGTTTGGGTGAACTGGGCGGCAAATCCACACCGCGATTAGAACGGATTAAACAGGTCTTTGAAGGCGCGGGGTTGAAAGTGGATTTGCAGGCGAACATGGAGCACTGGCTGTGGGTTCACTTTGCCATCAATAGCGGGATCATCGGCGCGGCGTTCAAAGCGGGAAGTGCGCCGAAATTGCTTAACAGCATTTCCCATCTGCGAATAGGGATTCTCGCGGGGCGCGAAGCGCTGGCGGTCTGCCGCGCGAGAGGCGTGAATGTGGACGCGTTCGAAGACGCGAAATCCTTTTACCTGCCCGCGTGGCTCGGCGCGACGGCGGTCTGGTTCATGATGAAGACTAACCTCCCTGCGCGCAAGATCATGGAAACGCACACGGCGGTGGATGAATTGCAGGTCATCTACCGCGACGTGTTGAAAACAGGCGAAGAATTGGGCGTTCCCATGCCGCATTATCTGTCATTGAAAAACTACGTGGACAACCCGCCTGCGTTGCGCCAATGAGCACGAATTGTCGCACTCAAAGGAAAATCTCATGAAAACCATTATCAGAACCTTCTTGAAAAGCCTGCTGGTCGGCGCGACATTCGTGATCGCGCTCGTTATCGGCGGTATGATCGCGACCCTGTTCGGTTTTAACCTGCCCGAAGCGGAGGACCCTGCGGCAATCTTGATGTGGTTCTTTGTCGGCGGTTTGATAGCAGGATTGTCTCTCGGTCCCGTTGCAACTTCCATCTCAGCTGCGAGGGTGCGTCACATCTTCGGCATCGGCACAGATTGGTTTTTGGTTTCATGGTTAGACATAACCTGAACGCTTATCCCCCCTCACATCGTGCCTTGCATCAACTTCGGACGATATTGCAGCGCCTCCGCCAAATGCGCGGATTGAATCTCTTCGCTCCCCGCGAGAGCGGCGATTGATTCGCCGAGTCGATCTCCGCTCAACTTTTCATAATCCACGCGCGGGACTTCGATGCGGCTTCGCCATGTCAATGCGGTCCAGCATGGGACCGGAGATGCGCTTTTGGTATTTGGTAATGACAGCGGGCGCACACGTACAGGCTTTTTGTGGATCAGAAAAATATCCGCGAGGACATGGGTGTACACAATCGTGGACATCATTCTGCGCGTTAATGAGATTTAAATTTAACCAAATGACTGTATCAGGTCTCTTGCGCTAAAGCTTACAAAACAGCCGCGCAAAACGTTCCATTAATTTTCAAATTTCCTCTTGAAATTTCCTGAAAATACAGTATGATTGCTTGTGATTGATTTCTGAGCGGTTATGAGCGAATTTACACCCACCCCCGAACGGCAAAAACAGATTCTTTCCCTGCTCGCGCGGCAGGGACGCTTGAGCGTGACCGAGATCGTGAATCAATTCGAGATCAGCGAAGCGACCGCGCGTCGCGATTTGGAAGCGCTCGCCTTGCAAGGCAAAGCCCAGCGCGTGCATGGCGGCGTGATGGCCGTGGAGCAGGCTCCGCCGGAATTGCCCATCTTACAACGCGAAGGCGAACAGGCAGATGAAAAATCCAGCATCGGGTGCGCCGCCGCAGAGTTGGTCGCCGATGGCGAGACGGTCTTCCTCGGCTCAGGGACGACCGTGCTCGAAACGGCGAAGTATCTGCGTGAGCGAAAGAATCTCACGGTCATCACCAACTCGCTGGCTGTGTTGAACGCGCTGGCGGGAATCAAAGACATCACCGTTGTCTCATTGGGCGGACAGTTACGCGAGAGCGAGCTTTCATTCATTGGTCACATCACCCAACAAGCGTTAGCCGAACTGCGTGTGGACAAGGTCGTCATGGGCACGCGCGGCATCAGCCTCGAACACGGTCTGACCAACGACTATCTTCCCGAAACCCTCACCGACCGCGCCATCCTCAAGATCGGGCGGACGGTCATCATTGCCGCGGATCACACAAAGATCAATCGTGTGGCGACTGCCCTGCTTGCGCCGTTGAATTCCATCCATATCTTCGTCACTGACTCGAACGCAGAAAAGAAATTCCTGAACTCGTTGAAAAAAATCAATATCGAAGTTGTTATCGCGTAGATCGGAAGTTCGTACCGCAAAGTTCACTTTACGCCGATATTTGGAAAAGTAGGTCGCGCTTCCAGCGTGACAGAACTTGGAGCATCATGCTTCTCAAAGATTTTCGTCCACGGTCAAAACTTGTAACGAAAACCACGCTGGTAGACAAACCACGATTCCCCGTCATTGACGCGCACGATCATCTCGGCGAACCGTTCGGCGGCGGGTGGGATAAGAGACCGCTGAGCGAACTGCTCGATCTGCTTGATGAAGCGGGCGTGACTTACTACGTTGACCTCGACGGCGGTTGGGGCGAAGACATCCTCGATGCGCATCTCAAACATTTCAAAGAAGGCGCGCCTGAGCGATTTCAAATTTTCGGCGGCGTGGACTGGGGTAAATGGCAGGAGTTGGGGAATCAATTTCCAGAGTGGGCGGCGAAGCGTTTGGTCGCGCAAAAAGAACGTGGCGCGCAGGGGCTCAAGATCTGGAAGCCGTTCGGTTTACACGTCCAAGATCACACAAATAAATTAGTGGATGTGGACGATGAACGCCTCATCCCGATCTGGGAAACGGCGGGCGAACTTGGCTTGCCTGTGCTCATTCACGTTGCCGATCCCGTCGCATTCTTCGATCCGATAGACGAGACCAACGAACGCTGGGAGGAGATCGGCGAGCATCCCGATTGGGCGTTTACCAGTCCGCCGTTCCCGTCATTTATGCACATCATGGATTGTTTCAAGAATCTCGTGACGCGTCATCGGAACACAACATTCATCGGCGCGCATGTAGGATGTTATGGCGAGAACCTCGGCTGGGTGGGACAAATGCTCGATGACTGCCCGAACTATTACATTGACATCTCTGCGCGTTTCGGTGAGATCGGTCGCCAGCCTTACACCTCGCGAAAATTTTTCATCCAATATCAAGACCGCATCCTCTATGGCTCAGACATGAGTCCCGACCTGGATGCGTATCGCTTGAGTTATCGCCTGCTTGAGACCGACGATGAGTATTTCAATTACAACACCAGCGATGTCCCTGGGCAGGGACGTTTCTACGCATACGGTTTGTATCTGCCCGATGATGTCTTGAAAAAAGTCTATCGCGAGAACGCGAGGAAAGTTTTGAAAATCTGATACTGGTGGTCTTGGTTCATTCCTCGCTTTCACTTGGAACTACTCGACTACCAAACTATCTAACTATCTAACTATGCAACCAACTAACTACCATACCTACAACGAGATCAAGACTCAAACCGAAGCCTGGGTACAGGCGTTGGATGTAGTACGCGCTTCGGACTCCCCCAAGGCTGGCGACTACGATCAGGTCATTTTCATTGGCTGTGGCTCCACTTACTACCTCTCACTCGCGGCGGCGGCTTTGTATCAAGAGTTGACAGGACGCTCCGCGCGCGCCGTCCCTGCGAGTGAGTTGTTGCTGAATCTACAGACGGTTATGGCGCAAACTGGAAGTTTGCGGTACTTGCTTATTGCCATCAGCCGTTCGGGGACGACGACCGAAACGATCAAAGCCGTTGAGAAATTCAAAGCGGAAAAGCGCGGCGATGTTTTGGTCATCAGCAATTACGATGAAGTTTTATCGCGGCTCGCCGATGTAAATATTGTGATCGACAAGGGACAGGAACAGTCCATTGCGCAGACTCGTTCGTTCGCTTCGATGTATGTGGCGGCAACGGCGATGTGCGCGAAGATGGCGGGACGGGGGGATTTGGTTTCTGCGATGGCAGAGCTACCGAGAATTGGTAATTGGGTAATTGGTAATTATGAGGAATGGGCAAAGAGAATTGGGGAGAATTTGTCGTTCGACAGGTTTTATTTTCTCGGCTCGGGCATCCGTTATGGATTGGCGTGCGAGGTGAATCTCAAGATGAAAGAGATGACGCTCACCCACAGCGAACCATTCCACTTTTTGGAGTTCCGCCATGGACCGATGAGCATGGTCGGAGAGTCAACGCTCGTTTGCGGTTTATTGTCTACGGTCAACCGTCAGCATGAGGCGAAGGTACTCGAAGAGATGGAAGCGCTTGGGGGAACTGTATCAGCCGTCGGTGAGAAAGAAGCGGAGGTCAGTTTTGAGTCGAACATCCCAGAGGAGGTGCGTGGAGTCCTGTATCTGCCCGTGTTGCAACTCATGGCGTTCTATCGTTCGTTGGCAAAAGGTTTGAATCCCGACCGTCCGAACAATCTGACGGCGGTCGTGAAATTAGATTTCTAAAAAAAGGAGTGAAGATGAAAAAGCTACTGTTTGTTTTTATAATGGCGAGCCTCGTGCTTGCCGCATGCGGAGGCGGAGCGCCAGCCGCAACCGATGCGCCCGCGTCGACTGAGCCGATTGTGATCCGTGTGTGGGGACATCAGGCGCCCGCGTTTAATGAGGCGAATCAAAAGATGTTCGATGACTTCATGAAAGCGGACCCGAATGTGATCATCAAGTACGAGACCTTCCCGTGGGATGTGTTCATTCAGACGATCCAGACTTCGCTTCCTGCTGGTAACACAGCGGATGTGATCCTCATCCCTGGCGGATACACCTGCCGCTACGCCTCGGGCGGACAACTGCTCGAAGTGCCTGCAAATGTGATGACGCTCGATCAGGCAAAGGGAATCTTTTATGACGCGCCGCTCGGCGGCCAGACCTGCGACGGCAAGTTGTATGGCTTCCCCGCTGAATACAATCTCGAATACGGCGGCGCGTATGTGAACCCCGCGTTATTCGAAGCAGCTGGTATTGCATATCCGCCCAAGTGGGAGAACTGGGATGCGGTCGTTGCCGATGCAACAAAGATGACCACGATTGGTTCTGACGGCGTGATGACCGTGGCTGGTATGCACTACACCAACAGCGATCAGTTGTTCACCTATTTCCTGGCGGGCATTTTGGAACAAGGCGGCAACTACTTCGCCGATGACGGCAAACACTTCAACTTCAATTCGCCTGAAGCGGTTGCGACTATCCAAAAATTAATGGACATGGCTCAGAAAGACAAGATCGTTGACCCGATCATCTTCAATGCAGATAGCGAATGGGTCGGCGATTCGTTCGCACAGGGACACAACGCCATCGGCGTGCTCGGCTCGTGGTATGCGGGTGACGCGAAGATCGGCTATCCCGATCTGGTGTTCGATTATGTTTCCCTGCCGCCGATGATGGGTTCGGAACACAAGTTCGTCTCGGTAGGCGGATGGGGTTACGTGGTCGGCAAGAGCACCAAGAATCCTGAGATCGCATGGAAACTTGCATCTTTCCTCGGTGCAAATGAAGCGAATGTGTTGTACTTCAACTCCCATTCCGCCACCATCCCTGCGATGAAGTCTGTCGCCGCCGATCCGAAGTACGTGGAAGCCGTCCCGTTTGCTTCCGCTGTTTTGCCGATTCTGGATGCGGGCGCGTATCAGGGCAACCTGACCGACCCCGATCAATTGGCGTATGAGATCATCTACCCGACCATCCTCGATGCCATTCAAGGAAACCAAACCGCCGAAGAAGCCGCAAATAGTATTAACGAAGCGGCTAACGCAATGGTAGATGCGGCGCAGTGATGAGGTAATTTGTAATTGGTAATTGTCGGGTGCAATTGATCGCCTACCCGATAGAGAGAAAACCACGGAGACACGAAGGCACTGAGAAAACGATTTAGAAACTCCGTGACTCAGTGTCTCCGTGGTGAAAGGTTTTTTACGGAGAAGCTCATGGCATTCAATACGCTCTTCAAAAAGGACATCGTCGTTGACAGCGGCAAGTTGACGGCGAAACAGCGTCGCTTTGCCTACACCAGCCTGACGCCTATTCTTCTTTATATGGGAGTGTTCACGTTGTTTCCCATCGTCTGGGCAGTGGTGATGAGTTTCTTCAGTTACTCTCCCATCCGTGAAGGGAGCGGATTCCTCGGACTCGGCGGGGCGAATCCGTTCATTAAGATTGACAACTACATCGAGCTTTTCACTGGCACGAGCAAACCCGCCGAAGTCTTCCGCCTTGCGCTGAAGAACACTTTCATGTTCACTGCGCTCGTCCTGCCGCTCAACCTGCTCATCACACTGCCTCTCGCTGTCATCCTCGAATCCATCGGCGAGCGTTTCAAGACATTATTCCGCGCCATTTATTTTCTCCCCACTATTTCATCGTCTGTGGCGCTCGTCATCATCTGGTCGTATATGTATGCGCCAGGCTGGGGCTTGCTCAGCATCATGTTCAAAGCGGTCGGACTCGTCCCGCCGAAATCGTGGCTGCAAGACCCGAGCCTCGTCTACTTCGGCGTTCCGCTGGCGATGATCTGCGTGGTCATCGCGCACGTCTGGCAGGACTTTGGCTACAACCTCGTCATCTTCGTCGCCGCGTTGCAATCCATCCCGAAGACTTTGCGCGAAGCCGCCCGCGTGGATGGCGCCAACGCCTGGCAGGAATTCTGGCTCGTCGTCGTCCCGCTTCTCCGTCGGACTGTGTTGCTGACCAGCGTGCTGACGGTGATCTCCTCCCTGCAAGTGTTCGTCATCTTCCAACTCCTCACGCGCGGCGGACCAAAAAACCAGACGCAAACTTTGCTGTTGAGTATCTACGAAAACGCCTTCAAATTTGCGAATAATCTGGGCTTGTCAGCCGCCATGTCCATGATCCTGTTCATCATCATCCTGATCCTGACCGTGATCCAATTCAGAATCCTGCGCACGGAATGGGAGTATTAACGATTTACGATTGCCGATTGCAGATTTACGATTATCAGCGGGTATTTCAATCGTAAATCCAAAATCGTAAATCGCAAATCGAAGCGAGAATACCTATGCAATCATCCAAACCCAAACGCCCTTCCCTCGCCTTCGTCCTCGGCAAATCAGGCGCTTACGCCGTCCTCATCGTCGGGTTAATCGGCACACTCCTGCCGTTCTTCTACATCATTGTCTCCTCGCTCAAGACTCCAGCCGAACTGCGCCAGACTCCCCCAGATTTTTTCTCAAAGACGCCCTCGCTTGATAACTACACCACCATTCTGAAAGACAAAGATATTCCGATCGCGCAAAACTTATTCAACAGCATCTTCGTATCCATCAGCCGCGTGGTCATTACCCTCTTTACCAGTTCCTATGCGGGCTACATCTTTGCCAAATATCACTTCAAGGGGAAAAACCTCGCCTTCGGCATCATCCTCATCCAGATCATGATTCCATTTCAAGTGGTCATGATTCCCAACTACCTGCTCGTCGTCAAACTTGGATTGATCGATTCCCTCTGGGCGCTCATCATTCCCGCCTTCATAGACGCCTACGGCATCTTCATGATGAAGCAGTTCATCGAAGCCATGCCCGCCGAGCTGATGGACGCCGCCCGCATAGACGGCGCCTCCGAATTCGGAATTTACAGCCGCATCGTCCTCCCGCAAATGGGACCGCCGCTCGCCTCGCTCGGCATCTTCACCTTCATGGCAACCTGGAACGATTATCTCTGGCCCCTCATCGTCCTCACCTCGCCAGAGAAACGCACTATTCCGCTTTTGGTCGTCTGGTTTCAAACAGCGCACGTCTCCAACCAGGGACTCGTCCTCGCCGCCTCCATCCTCACGCTCCTGCCCATCTTCATCGTCTACATCTTCCTCCAACGCTGGATCGTAGACCAGGCGACTCAGAGCGCATTCAAGTAAAAAGGTAAACAAGTACACAGGTAACCACGTACACATGAAGCAGACCACTTTCCGCTTTCTACTCACTATCTCTCTTCTTTCTTCTTTTCTCTTCGGATGTGGAACCGCCTCCACCTCCCCCGAGCCTGATTCAGTTTCCCATACCTACATCTACTCTGATGCCTCCCTCCTCAACCCCGAGCGTGGATTCTTCACCCCGTACGAGTTACCCAGCCCAGCGGGATTCAGTTCCGTGCGCATCACGGGCAACACGCTCGTGCATCTCAACATCCGCCTCGATGACTGGCGCGAATCAGACCTCCCTGAGGCAATGCTGAACGGATTACAGACCAACTTCGACGATATAAGAGAAGCGGGCGTGAAAGCCATCATCCGTTTTGCCTACAACCAGGGACCGTATCCCGACACCGAACCCGACGCATCCAAATCCCAAATCTTGAAACACACCCAGCAGTTGACTCCCCTCCTGCAAAAGAATTCGGATGTCATTGCCTGGGTCGAGGCGGGATTCATCGGCGCGTGGGGCGAATGGCACACATCAACGAACGGCTTGGATAACATTCAAGACAAGCAAGCGATCCTCAATGCGCTTCTGGCTGCGATACCAGATCGTTTTGTGCAGGTGCGTTATCCCGCCAACATCATCGAGATGTATCCAAATCCCGAAGATGCGGCGAATGCGCACGTTGCGCATCACAACGATTGTTTCCTCTCCAGCGAAACAGATGTCGGCACGTATGAACGCAACGGCGAGAGCACCATCGAGCGCGACCAAAAATATCTCGCCGAACTGACTCTCTTTACGCCGATGTCTGGCGAAACGTGCGCGCCGTTTCCTCCGCGCTCGGAATGCACGAACGCCGTTCAAGAAATGGAATTGCTCCACTTCTCCGCCATCAACGAGGCGTATCACAAAGGCATCCTCCGCTCGTGGGAGGAAGGCGGCTGTCTGCAAGAGATCACCGACCGCATGGGCTATCGTCTCGCGCTGACAACAGCAGACTTCAATGAACAAGCACGTCCTGGCGGCCTGCTGAATCTGACGGTGAACATCACCAACTCAGGTTTTGCCGCATTGATGAATCCGCGTCCGTTGTTTGTCGTTTTGTTCCCCTCTCCCGACGGGAGAGGGGCCAGGGGTGAGGGCGAATTCTCAGCCAAACTCGAACTCGACCCTCGCACATGGCAGTCTGGCGGATCATCCTTCACTGCATCCATTCGTCTGCCCTCCGACATGGAAGAAGGCGAATACAACCTCGCTCTTTGGCTCCCTGACGAATCAGAAACTTTGCAAGCGAATCCACTGTATGCCGTTCAATTTGCCAACGAAAACATCTGGGACGAATCCACAGGCTACAACATTCTCGGCAAGGTCACAGTGGATTCATCGGTGACGGGCAGTTACGAGCGTGGCAAGTCCATGCAAGTGGAAGAGTTATCAACGGACACAGCAGTTCCATCCGATTCCCCCGCAACAGTTCAGCCCGCCTCTGGCGAATTGATCCACAACCCGCAGACCACCAACGATGCGGAAAATGTCATCTTCTCCTTCGACTACATCAGCGGACAATACAACGCCTTCCAACTTTTCATTGACACAGACCAGGATCCGCGCACGGGGTTTATCGTCAACGGCATTGGCGCAGAAATACTGGTTGAGAACGATACATGGAACACCTACAACGGCTCAGGCTCAAACTGGAGCTGGCAGACCACAGAAGAACTCATCTCGTTGGAAGATACAGGCAGTCACGTGAATTGGAAAATATCACGCTCGCTGTTGAACACTTCCCAATTCGACTACATCATCCAGATCGCAGACATGAATTGGGACGCCGCCTTTGTCACCGACAAGCAATCGTACACCGTCAAGTAACTTGCAACCTGTAACTTGTAACCCGCAACCTGCAACCTATAACCTGTAACTTGAAACGTAAGGAGCCACTCATGCCCAAGATCACCTTCATCGGCGCAGGCAGTACCGTCTTCGCCAAAAATTTACTGGCAGACATCCTCGCCTTCCCCGAACTTGCCGAGTCCACTATCAGCCTGATGGACATTGATCCCGTGCGCCTCCAAACGACCGAGGTCGTCGCGCACAAAATCGCGGAGTTCTTCGGCGCGAAACCCAAGATCGAAGCGACTCTTGACCGCCGCGCCGCCCTCGAGGGCGCGGACTATGCCATCAGCATGTTTCAGGTCGGCGGATACAAACCCAGCACAGTGATTGACTTTGAAATTCCGAAGAAATACGGCATCAAACAAACCATCGGCGACACGCTCGGCATTGGCGGCATCATGCGCGGACTGCGCACCATCCCCGTCTTCCTCGACATCTGCAAAGATATGGAAGCCGTCTGCCCCGATGTGACCTTCCTGCAATACGTCAACCCGATGGCGATGAACACCTGGGCGATCAACCGCGCCAGCAAAATCAAAACGGTCGGCTTATGTCACAGCGTGCAAGGGACGGCCGAAGTCCTCGCCGAAGATATCGGCGTGCCGATCAATGAGATCAACTATCTCTGCGCGGGCATCAACCACATGGCGTTCTATCTCAAGTTCGAACGCAACGGCGAAAACTTGTACCCGAAGATTCGAGAAGTGGCAGAAGCCAAAACGTATGCGCGCGGCTATCGTGAACTCGCCAATCACGTCCGTTACGAAGTCTTCAAACGCACGGGCTATTTCGTCACCGAATCGAGCGAACACTTCAGCGAGTACGTGCCGTGGTTCATCAAACAGAACCGCCCCGATCTGCTCGAAGAATTTGAGATCCCCATTGACGAATACATCACGCGCTGTGAAATTCAGATCGCCGAATGGGAAGCTGACAAAGCCGCACTCGAACGCGGCGAACTCGACGAGTCGTATGAGCGCAGTCAGGAATACGGCTCGCTCATCATCCACTCGCTCGAAACAGGCGTGCCGCGCGTCGTGTATGGCAACGTCGCCAACAACAACCTCATCGACAACCTCCCGCAAGGCTGTTGTGTCGAAGTCCCCTGCCTCGTTGATAAAAGCGGACTACAACCCACGCACATCGGCATGATGCCGCCGCATCTCGCCGCCATGCAACAGACCAACATCAACGTGCAATCGCTCGTCGTCGAAGCCGCCATCACCCGCAAGCGCGAGCACATTTACCACGCCGCCATGCTCGATCCGCACACCGCCGCCGAACTCAGCCTCGATCAGATCTGGTCCCTCGTGGATGACCTCATCGAAGCCCACGGCGATATGCTCCCCGAATATCAATGAGACGCGCGCTTTTCATCTTCATACTTTCCACTTTCCTCTTTGGATGTAACCCCGCCTCACCCTCCCTTCAACCTGATTCAGCCTCGACGGAGATACCAACCCTCATGCCTTCTTCTCAACCCGTAACTCGTAACCCGCAACTTGATTGGTGGCACCCCACCTCTGGACTCACCTGGCAATGGCAGATCGGCAACGACAACATTGACACGTCCATCCAAGCCGATGTCTATGACATTGACCTATACGTTGACCAAGCGATCATTGACGAACTCCACGCCAAAGGACGCAAGGTCATCTGCTACATCAGCGTCGGCTCGTGGGAAGATTGGCGACCCGACAAAGACCAATTCCCCGCCGAAGTGTTGGGCAACGATTACGAAGGCTGGAAAGGCGAACGCTGGCTCGACATCCGCCGCATTGATTTGCTTGCGCCGATCATGCTCGCCCGCCTGGATTTGTGCAAAGCCAAAGGCTTCGACGCCGTCGAACCCGATAATATGGAAGTGTATACCAACAACACAGGTTTCCCGCTCACCTATGACGATCAGTTGAAGTTCGCCCTCTGGCTTGCCGACGAGGCGCACAAACGCGGGCTCGCCATCGGTCAGAAGAACGCCTCCGATCAAGTGCAAGATCTCGTCAACGTCTACGACTTCGCCATCACCGAAGATTACTTCTATTATCGCGAAGCGGAGAAAATGATTCCTTATATCGAAGCGAACAAACCCGTCTTCGCCGCTGAATACACCGACCTGCCAGGCGACTTCGCCGTCTTCTGCGAACAAGCCAATCGCCTCAACTTCAGCGCCATCCTCAAACATCGCGGCTTGGATGCGTGGATACAAACCTGCCCTTGATTCCCCTCTCCCACTGGGAGAGGGGCTAGGGGTGAGGGCGAAACCTGAAACTCGAAACATGAAACCCATCACCATCGGCAAACTACGCGGACTGCAACAGATCTCCTCCAAACGTGGAACCTTCACCGCGCTCGCGCTCGACCATCGTCAGAACCTGCGCAAAGCGAATCCCTTATTCAATGACGACTCCGAACTCTCGCGCTTCAAACTGGATGTGACCTCCGCGCTCGCCTCCGAAGCCACGGCTGTTCTGCTCGACCCCGAAGTTTCCGCCGCGCAAGCGATTGCGCAGGGAGTGATTCCCAACCACGTCGGCTTGGTCGTCGCCCTCGAAGCGACGGGCTACACAGGCGGCGCAACCGCCCGCCGCGCGCAGATCATTCCGGGCTGGGGCGTGGAAAAAGCCAAACGCATGGGCGCATCCGCTATTAAATTGCTCGTCTACTACCATCCTGATTCGCCCACCGCCAAAGAGATCGAAGATTTCACAGCGAAGGTCGCTGAAGATTGCATCAAACACGATCTCGCGCTCATGCTTGAGCCGTTATCTTATTCGCTCGATGAAACCAAAAATCTTTCCTCCGAAGAAAAAAGATATGTTGTTGTCGAAACCGCCAGGCGATTAACTCCCCTCCACGTCGACATCCTCAAAGCGGAGTTTCCTCTCGATGCGACCGAAACGAACGAAGCAAAGCGGGCAGACGCCTGCAACGAAATCTCCGCCGCCTCCACCGCCCCGTGGATTCTGCTTTCTGCGGCGGTCGATTACGATACGTTCGCAAAGCAAGTCATCGTCGCGCGCCGATCGGGCGCAAGTGGAATCGCCGTCGGACGCGCGGTGTGGAAGGAAGCGGTCACGATGAACGGCGAAGAGCGCATGAATTTTCTACGCACCACCGCGCATCAACGCATCTCGCGGCTCACATCGTTGTGTAGCGCCCTCGCCAAACCATTCCATGATTTTTATTCGGCAGACGCCCCATTTGATTGGTATAAAACATATTGAAATCCCGAAGGGATGTAATGATTCTGGAAACGAAATGGATAGGATAACAAATCCCGAAGGGATGACATGATGAAAGGCAATTCCACCCCTTCGGGGTTTGAAATGCTGAACGGCTGGCTCAATAAAAATTTCACTCCTTCGGAGTTTTGTTATGTTTGATATTTTGATTGCGGGCGAAATCAACCCCGATTTGATTCTCTCGGGCAATGTTATGCCTGAGTTCGGTCAAGTCGAAAAACTGGTTGATTCCGCCAATCTTACAATCGGTTCGTCCTCTGCCATTTTCGCGTGCGGCTCGGCGCGGCTGGGGTTGAAGGTCGCGTTCATCGGCGTGTGCGGCGACGATGTCTTCGGTCGCTTCATGCTAGATGAAATGTCAAAACGAAATGTGGATGTGAGCAACGTCATCGTTCGCAAAGACGGTCAGACGGGACTCAGCGTGATTTTGAATCAGCAATCGGATAGAGCGATTCTGACTCACCTCGGGCTGATCGCTGAACTTCGGGCATCAGACATCGCTGACAGTTTGCTGGCGCAAGCGCGTCATTTGCATGTGGCGAGTTATTTTCTGCAAACCAAACTCCAGCCTGATCTGCCTGCGTTATTCAAACGAGCGCGCGCTCTTGGGTTATCCACTTCGCTCGATACCAACTACGATCCATCCGAAAAATGGAGTGGCTTCGATGAATTGCTCGCGGTCACAAATGTCTTTCTGCCGAACGAAGCCGAAGCGAAGTCGCTCACAGGCGCGGAAAATGTTAACGAAGCCGAAGCGAAGTCGCTCACAGGCGCGGAAAATGTTGACGAAGCGGCGAGCAGGCTCAAAATCAAGGTGGAGGCGTTTGCCATTAAGTTGGGAAAAGATGGGGCGTTGGGAATCTCGAAGAGTCAGAGAGTCCGAATGAATAGCATTCCAGTTAATGTTGTTGACACTGTCGGCGCGGGCGACTCATTCGATGCGGGATTTATTTACGGTTACTTGAACGGCTGGGAATTGGAAAAATCTTTGCGGTTGGCGTGCGTGTGCGGCGCGCTCTCGACGCAACAGGCGGGCGGCACGAACGGACAGCCCACGCTTGAGGAGGCGATGAAGCATGTATCTGGATGAAATTGTCGCGGCGCAGAAACGCGGGGAGGCGAAGGGAATCGCGTCTGTTTGTTCGGCGCATCCGTTAGCGCTTGAAGCCGCGCTGAGGCATGGCAAGGCGCATCATGCGCGGGTGTTGATCGAAGCCACTTGCAATCAGGTCAATCAGTTGGGCGGTTATACGGGCATGACGCCGAAGGATTTCGCTGCCTTTGCGCGCGGGATCGCGGACAGAATTGGATTTGAGCATGAGGATCTGTTGCTAGGCGGCGATCATTTGGGACCGTTGGTGTGGTCGAACGAGCCTGCTGAATCTGCCATGCGGAAAGCCGAAGCATTGGTACGCGATTATGCGCGCGCGGGATTTACAAAAATCCATCTCGATTGCAGTATGCCTTGCGCCGATGACCGTGAGTTCTCGGTGGAGTTGGTGGCGCAACGCGCGGCGCGATTGGCGCACGTTGCAGAAGCAGTTGCCGCCGAGCAAAACATCGTCTTACGATATGTGATCGGCAGTGAAGTTCCGCCTGCTGGCGGCGCAAGAGCGGGTGAAACGCATGTCACTGTCACCAACCCGGCGGATGCCGATCAGACTATTACTTTGACTCGCAATGCCTTTGAGTCATTGGGTCTTGAGCAGGCATGGGCGAGGGTGATCGCCCTGGTGGTGCAACCCGGCGTGGAATTTGGCGATGAGTCTGTGCATGATTATGACCGTTCTGCCGCGGCGGGGTTGACGCGATATATTGAGAACGCGCCGGGCTTGGTCTATGAGGCTCACTCCACCGATTATCAGACTCGCTCCGCATTGCGCGCATTGGTGGAAGATCACTTCGCTATTTTGAAAGTGGGTCCGCGCCTGACCTTTGCCCTGCGCCAGGCGATCTTTGCCTTGATCGAGATGGAAGAAATTTTGTGTCAGACTCCCAGTCACACGCGCGAAACGCTTGAACGGGTCATGCTCGAACACCCGGAACACTGGCAAAAGCATTACGGCGGCGACGCGCAAGCGCAAAAGTTTGCGCGCTCCTTCAGTTTCAGCGACCGCATTCGTTATTACTGGAACACGCCTGAAGTCCAGCAGGCTGTTGAACGTTTGATGATGAACCTGGGTGAAAGACCTTTGCCTCTAACGCTTTTGAGCCAGTACATGCCGACGCAATATGAAAAAATGCGAAATGGGGCGTTGAGTAACCATCCGCATGACCTTTTGCTGGATCGAGTAATGGATGTGCTGGACGATTATGATATTGCTTGCAATCAAGTTCGCTGAAGAGGGTATTAACTTTTAATTCTTCCCCTCACACCGACCCCATCATCAACTTGGGACGATACTGTAACGCCTCCGCCAAATGCGCGGATCGCCCGACTCGACAACATCCTATTTCACTTCGACTTCGCTCAGTGCGGCGCATGGGCGGACAGTTCGAAGTGACCCATTCGACAGGCTCATGGCAAGCGGATGACGCAACCAAGAAGTATTATCGCGAAGCATCCTTTAGGACTCCATCGCAGGGATGATGGTTGCGGTCAACGATGCAACGGGATTACAATACCTGCTGACCGACCACCTCGGCTCGACGGTGGCAGTCACAGACAGCAGTGGAACACTTCGACAAGCTCAGTGCAAGCTTTAACAAGTCAACAGCGATATCTTCCCTTCGGCGAAGAACGCGCCATCCCCAATTCTCCAATCCTTGCCACGGATTTCGGCTACACGGGTCAACGTCTGCTCGATTCTGGCATGGGCGGGATCATGGATTACAAGGCGCGGTTCTATTCGCCCGCACTGATGAGGTTCATACAGCCCGACACCATCATTCCAGATCAGTCCAATCCGCAGAGTTGGAATAGATATTCGTACGTTATCAACAATCCAATTCGTTACGTAGACCCCTCAGGCCACTGTTTTACTGGCTTTGTCTTAGATACATTGGTTTGTCTTGACGTAGTAATATTGGTTGTTGCTGTTACTGTTGTGGCGGAGGCTACCATCTACTATACTAATGAAACACCTCAAGGTCGGCGACTTAGAGATCAAGCTACAAGTAGTATTTTGGGAGCATTTGAACACGGCTACGATCGATTAAAGCAACAGATTCACGATTATGAACAAATGCTTTATGACATGGAACATTATGCATTAAATTTAAAGAAGGGTTGTTTGGAAAATAAACTACTATGCGCTGTTTTTGTAGCACTAGCTGGCCTAATTGTTATCAAAGCTGCTCAACGCGCTTGTGACGAAGATGAGGCTGCTAATTGCCCGTCTCCTATTCCAAACCCAACACCTGCTGTTCCTACTATTACACCTTCGGTAACTCCCGCTTGCCCACCGTTATCAAATTGCGGAGCGTCGTCTCCAACTGTCCAGCCACTAATATTACCTGGCACTCAAGTGAATCCGCCTGTTACGCCTACTACTCCAACGCCTCCAGCACAGGCTCCGTTGTCTCCTACACAGACATCGCCCTCCCGTCCAAATCGACTGACACCTCATACGCCAATTTAAGTATATGTGATCAAGAATTACCTACAATGATATAGGAATGCAGGAAATGAAATATTATAGTTTAATCACTGAATGGGTCAAACGACGCACATTCCTTGTTTTGTACTTACTTCCGATGATGCTAGGAGTTGTGTTTGCGTCTTTAACGGTGAACAAATATCCAATATTTGTTCGAGCCTCCTTAGGTTTTGCTGTGATATTTCTACTTGCTTTAATAATTAAGTTACCGAGCAGTCTTCGGGATGAAAACACGGTCAAGTATATGCCCCCGAGTGATTTGAAAACTTTTCGAGATATCTTTTTGATTGCGGTTGTAGTTTCGTGGGCGATCATACAAATCTTTATATTTATTTTTTACTTATTCAACAACCTATGAATTTTGGGAAGTAATGAATTCTGAAGGTATTGAAACTTCCTTTTATTTCCTTCTATGTCAAAGTCAACCCCCTCGTTGGTGCGAGTCTCCTAACCCTGCTGAAATGTGACTAAACGTTTAGCCTAGTCCCACCCCCACGTACCCACCCGGCTGGTTCGCACGGACTTATGCCTACAGCGCGACCATCCCTCACGCCGTCACCAACGTGACACCTGAAACAGGATCACCTGACACCTACTCGTACGACGCGAACGGCAACATGACCTGTCGCATCGAAAACGGCGTGACCTATACTCACACTTACAATGCCGAAAACCGCGCCTCGAGCATCGCCAAGCGGACAGGCGACTGCGCAACGGGAACCATCGTCGAATCGTGGTCGTTCGCCTATGACGGGGACGGAGTCCGCGTGAGCACGGCGCACTTCACAGGCGCGAGCGGATCGCCCGACTCGACCACCTCCTACTACATGGGCGGACAGTTCGAAGTGAAAGATGGCGCAACCAAGAAATACTATTCCATCGCAGGGATGATGGTTGCGGTCAACGATGGTACGGGATTACAATACCTCCTCACCGACCATCTCGGCTCGACGGTGGCAGCCACAGACAGCAGTGGAACTTTAACAAGTCAACAGCGCTACCTGCCCTTCGGCGAAGAACGCGCGATCCCCAATTCTCCAATCCTTGCCACGGATTTCGGCTACACAGGTCAACGCATGCTGGATTCAGGCATGGGCGGGATCATGGATTACAAGGCGCGATTTTATAGTCCCGTATTGGGGAGGTTCATTCAGCCTGATTCGATTATTCCGAATCCTGCAAACCCGCAGGCGTTCAATCGCTATTCGTATGTGTTGGGGAATCCGCTGAAATATACTGATCCCAGCGGGCATAGTATTAGTTGTGAAGTAGATGAAGATTGTAAAGAAGTGCGGAGGACGGACAAGTTAAGTGCAGGTGAAGCTATCCGTGAAGCGCTTGCGAAGTTCAAGGTTAAGTTGAAAGGAAACGGGTGGGATGATAACCATAGCATGGCGGTTTTGTTAGGAGTTTTGGCAGTTGGAAATAAGTTAGCCGGAATGACTGACACTAATGAGAGTGTAAGTGCCGCTTTTGGAAAAGTATTTAGAAATGGAGTTAATTTCACGTGGGGTGGTGAGGGTGCGACAGGTATGTGTGCCTCAGTCCCGTCTGGTGGTTGTACATCAAGTGATAGCCAAATAAACTTCTGGTCAATGTCGAATGACATGGTAAAAAATGTGGTGCATGAGTTAGGGCATGCCTTCTATAAAGCTGCTGGCAATCCATTGTTGGGCAATGCCTTTAGTCGAGATGCGTTAATCCGCAATGCGTCTTATGATGGTGGCGAAGCCCTGGTCTGGGAACAACACCCAATCTCTCACAATAAAGATGGAAAAGATATCACAACCGAGTTGTTTGCCGATACATTCATCGCTTGGACATATGATACGTGGAATCCTCTAAACGTGGATGCTGTTAATAGCGCGCGAAATGAAATGGATAGAATAGCTGGTTCAATTCCATAACAACGAAGCCTATATTCGAGGTAGACATGAAGATAAAGAAAGCATCTCAATGGTTCAATATGTTAATTTTTGTGACGGTAGTTACTGGTTGCGCACAATCAACCGAAAGCACAATAACCTCCTCTACTACAACGCCTATCTTGATGGTCAGCGCATCTCCCACAGCAACAATGCCACCCACCTTAACGCCCACTGCTACCGACGCGCCAACTCTGACATTCACACCGACAACTGTTTCAACTTTGCCTGCTGAAGATGCGCGTAAAAGACTGTTGGAGTTATTGGCGACTAATGGGGATTGTCGCTTACCTTGTCTATGGGGTATTACTCCAGGAAAAAGTGATAATCAGGAGGCCAGAACTATTCTGATACCCCTCAGTAGCGTAGCAGAGTTTCCACCATACTTTGACCCATCTAAAGTGAATGGTAATTTATTGGGTGTGATTTCGCCTCTCTATGTTGAAGGCGAGCAGCACCTCGATAGCCGGGTAGTCTATCTGTATGACGATAATGGCATTGTCAGCAGTATTGGCTTTGAAGTGATAGAAGAAAAAGTGGAGAAAGACCCAAGAGACCCCAGCGGGCAATCCT
Organism: Anaerolineales bacterium; assembly: GCA_021462845.1. Classification (GTDB taxonomy): domain Bacteria; phylum Chloroflexota; class Anaerolineae; order Anaerolineales; family Villigracilaceae; genus Defluviilinea. Next base: position 2,739 of record JAJTXU010000050.1, on the reverse strand, counting down.
GGCTGAGCAAGATGCCGATTTTGGACTCGGCTACATTTGGAAAGCGCGTTGAATACTATTCACTTTCTCATGTTCTGTCTGAGCAGGGCATTCCAGATTCTGTGTTGATATACATCCCTCGTGTGGAGGGTCAACCCATCGTTGCTGGCATCATGGAAGCCGTTCTCATATACTCAGAACAAGGAATCTGGGTAAAGTACACAATGCCAATGTACAGCAAGGGCGACATCGAAGCAGGATGCCCCGCAAACGCGCACATTGAAATGACACTATCGCCTTCGGGAAGTCCCGACAATTTTTACAAACTTTTGGATCAAACTGATTGGCGCCAGACAAAAGGCGGCTTCAAGTCTATAGAAGAAGCTACGTCTATGTCTATAGAGGAGTTTTATCAAATGTTTCGAGAGCCAACCGATCAGTGTATTGAGACGCCACTAAACCTTTGGTCGACACAGTAGTTTCACTCCAATCTATTGAACCTGCCGATATAATCAATGTGTTGGATGGTGGTCGAAATCGGCACACTCACCGATCTAGGTATGGATAAAACAAATCAACCCCTCCTGCCCGATCGGGCTGCTTCGCGATCCCCAAATACGACGAGAAAAATTATGTATGCGGATTCAAAATATATATCGTCGGATTTGAGGAAGGCTGGGGAGGGGTCGAAATAAAAACGGTCTCCGGCGTAACGTCCGCGAGACCGTTTTATCTGAATGTCCATCACAAACCAAGCGTATACTTCAATGCCTTGTCAACGGTTTTCATCGGCAGTCTGCCGATCACACGCTCTATGGCGTTATACGCGACGGTTGCCAGATTGTCCGTCATCACCACCGAGTCAGTCAACAAGCCTGACTTTTCACCTTCTACCGATGCCAGTTCTACAAATACGCGGCTGGGGTGTTTGGCGCGAAAGGTCTTGCTGGTGATCATCGCCACGATCACTTGCGGCAGACCTGTCCCCAATTCATCGGCTTGAACAACCAATGCGGGACGCGGTTTCGCCGTCCGCAGGTCGGAATGCGGGAACAAGACCAAAACCACGTCGCCGCGTTCAGGCTTTGGCTGGGTAGTTGTCATACGCGCTCATTTCAGGGCTTTCCCAATCTTCCGCAAAAGTTGCCAACTGCGCGCGCAACTTACGAGCCTTCGTCTTGGTGATGCCACGCTTGCGCAAGTCAATCGGCTGGGAATCGAGAAAGGTCACGATGACGACGGTCTCATCGCTGATATTCTTCGGCTTTTGAGTCAATTGAATCTTGCCCTTACGATACACTCCTTGAACGCTGGTCAGCATAGTACCTCCTGTTATTGAATTAGATTATACCTGCTTCATAGGCAACAGATCGTTGACCTTGTGACTCACCCCCTCACCCCACGCCTTGCATCAACTTCGGACGATACTGCAACGCCTCCGCCAAATGCGCGGATTGGATTTCCTCGCTCCCCGCCAGGTCAGCGATGGTGCGCGCGAGTTTGAGGATACGGTGATACGCCCGCGCCGACAGATTCATCTGACTCATTGCCGCGCGCATCAGGCTCTGACCTTCATCCTGCAACTGGCAAAACTGACGTATCTCCCCCACACGCATATCCGCGTTGCAAATAATATCTGAGTTGCTATTTGAAAAGCGCTGTTGCTGAATATTTCTTGCGGCTTGCACGCGCTGGCGAATGGATGCGGAAGATTCTCCCACGCGATCTCCGCTCAACTTTTCATAATCCACACGTGGGACTTCGATGTGAATGTCAATCCGATCCAAGAGCGGACCTGAGATTCGTTTTTGATATTTGGTCACCAATGCAGGGGCGCAGGTGCAAGGTTTGAGCGAGTCTCCGTAGTAGCCGCACTGGCAGGGATTCATCGCCGCGATGAGTTGAAAGTTTGCAGAGAAAGTCAGCGAGCCTTTGGCGCGGCTGATGGTGACGACCTTATCTTCCATCGGCTGGCGCATCACTTCGAGGACACGGCTTCCGAATTCGGGGAACTCGTCTAAAAACAAAACGCCCCTGTGCGCGAGCGATATTTCTCCGGGCTTGGGGATGTTGCCGCCGCCGACAAGACCCGCGTGCGAAATGGTGTGATGCGGCGCGCGGAACGGACGATGCTTGATGAGCGGAGTCCCTGAGGGGAGTTGATCGGCAACCGAAAAGATTCTTGTCACATCCAACGATTCTTCGATGGACATTTCAGGCAGAATGCCGGGCATGGCTCGCGCGAGTAACGTTTTCCCCGCGCCAGGGCTTCCCACCATCAAAACATTATGTCCACCAGCCGCGGCGACTTCGAGCGCGCGCTTCACGTGTTCCTGTCCTTTTATTTCGGCGAAGTCTGTCGGCGTGAACAACGGCTCGAGCGCGTCGTTGCTCGAAGGTTGATAAGGCTGAAGTAAACTGCGACCAGATAGATGGTTGTAAAGATCCGCAAGCGTCCGCACGGGATAAATTTCGAGGCCGGGGATCAAAGCCGCTTCGGGCGCATCCGCCTCAGGCACGAACATCCGCTTGTATCCATTGGCTCTTGCAGTTGCCGCCATCGGTAAAATTCCGCGCGTGTGGCGCACGACTCCATCGAGCGAAAGTTCGCCGACGACGAGCGTGTTGTCAACAACGTCGTGTGGCAGATGACCCGAAAGAATGATCACGCCGAGCGCGATGGGCAGGTCGTACGCGGGTCCCTCTTTGCGAATGGACGCGGGCGATAAATTGACAACGATGCGATGACGGGGAAAATGC
>JAJTXU010000005.1 GCA_021462845.1 Anaerolineales bacterium | reverse complement strand
TTTAGATCCTCCTCGGTGGTTTTGCTTGCTCAGCACTCGCAATTCTACCGAGAAGGATCTACTTTTTATCTTTTGTCAAGCGACTTTGGAAAAACCATAAAGCCTTGCGAAGGTTATCAACCTTCGCAAGGCTTCTATCACTTCGCCATTTTGCGTGGAGCGCGTTTCGGTTTGGATGGCGCGTCCTCGGCAGGGGAAGGTAACACTTTGATAACTGGAGCCGGTGTAGGCTGGGGCAGTGACGCGGGCGGGACGGGAGTCACAGGTGAGGGGGTTGGTGTCCCGTTCAGACGGGCGAAGTAATCCTTGACGAGGGTGTCGTTGTAAAAGACGAGCGAGAGGATGCCGACCGCCATCGCAAAGGCGTTGCCGAAGAGGACGCAGGCGATCTCAATGACCGCGATGTTTGTGGACGGTTTGACCGGCTGTGTGCCGAATAGTTTTGCGGCATAGACCAACTCGAACGAGCCGAAGATGATCGGCAGGATCGAGAACGGCGCGCAGATGAAGCCGATGAATGTGCCGAGCGCGGTGATCCCAAAAAGGATGTTCACAACGCCGCTGGCGAGGGTGGTCCATGCGATGATATGGACGAGGGTGGGTTTGGTCGTGTTCATAACGATCTCCTGTTTTGATTTCTACCCTTCATACGGGAGTTCAGGTGGTTGGTTGCAAACAAAAAGCCCGCATGGGAACGCGGGCTTTTGCATATCAGTTGTTCGCGAATCATCCCGTGAGGGTCTTTCGTACCCAATCGCCAACGAGCCAGTATTTGAAATCTTGTCCTTGACTGGTTTGGATGCCGCCGTAGATCCCATAACCGAGCGCAACGAGAGGCATGGCGCTAATGATACAGGCGAATGGGATACAGAGAATTCCGATCAATACCGTCGAGAGGATGCTGGTGACAAACCATGCCACACCGGTGAGAATACCGCCTCCGACCCACCAGATCAGTTGAAAGATCAATGCTTGTAGAGATTGATACGCTACATAGCGTGAACGATCTTTGTACACCATGTAAATGATGAGAGGCACAAGCGGTCCCAAAAAGCCCGACAGCAGATTTGCCAGCACACCCAGATGGGCGAACATGGCAAATTGGCGTTCATCGTTTTCAGACAGTGGTGGTTGGCTTGTGTTCGGCATGGAGAAAATTGGTTCGTTGCTCATGATGACTCCTTTATATAAATGAAAGATATTGCGAGTGTAACATAGAATTAAAGCAAAAGGCTCACTGTACAACAGTGAGCCTTTCCTCGTGAAAATTTTTTAGCTCTTGAACATGCCCGAAATGACAGGGATCTCGATCATCTGACCCTGATACGCTTGATAGCCGCAGTACAACTGGTAGAACCAGACGAGAATACCGACGCAAAAGGTGGATGTTACAACCATGATGATGCCGAGCACCAGCGCCTGTGTGTTATGCGCCTTGATGAAAGGACGATCCTTCTTGTCGGGCATCAACAAGATGATGATGGGGACAAGAGGCGAAAAAACGTACGCCAACGCCGCCCAAAGTTTGTCATCGCTTGTAGTTTCCATTGCTTTATTCCTCCGAATAACTTGATTTTGAATTTCCGCAATTGTACAACCTTTACAGGCAAAGCGCAACCGGCTTTTCTTGCAAAAATGTTACTATGCTAAAATCGCCGCATGACAAGAGTCGTTTTTATGGGTTCGCCCGAATTTGCCTTGCCGAGTCTGCGCGTGTTGGCTGGCGCGTACGATGTGGTGGGCGTGGTGACTCAACCAGACCGCGCCTCAGGGCGTGGGCGCGAAGTGAAAATGCCGCCCGTCAAAACGCTCGCGCTCAAGTTGGGACTCCCCGTGATGCAACCCGAAAAATTGCGCGCGCCCGAAGCGATGGAAACTCTCCGCGCGTGGTCGCCCGATCTCATTGTCGTTGCCGCGTTCGGGCAGATCCTCAAACAAGATGTGCTGGACTTGCCGCGCTTCGGATGCCTCAACGTCCACGCCTCTCTGCTTCCGCGATGGCGCGGCGCGGCTCCCATCAACGCCGCGATCTTGCACGGGGATGAAGAAACGGGCGTGACCATCATGAAAATGGACGCGGGACTCGACACCGGCGCGATGCTCACGAAACGATCCATGCGCCTCTCTTCCGACGGGACAGCTGGTTCAGTCACCTCGACGTTATCTCACCTCGGCGCCGACTTGCTGATCGAAACTCTTCCGCGCTGGATCGCCGGTGAAATTCAGCCAGAGCCGCAAGACGATCTACTGTCCACGTATGCGCCGATGATGAAAAAAGAGGAAGGGCGGCTCGACTTCACTCGCGATGTGAACGAACTCGAAAGACAAGTCCGCGCGTTGAACCCGTGGCCCGGCGCGTTCATGGAGTTTGATGGGGCGGTCCTCAAAATTCATCGCGCATATGTGGGACAAATTGCCAATTTGTCCTACGAGGAGGGGCAGAGGCTGACGCAGGCGAATCAGCCCGCCGTCGGCGCGAGAGGCGGGGTTCTCATCCTGGATGAGGTTCAGCCTGCCGGTAAAAAATCCATGAGTGGAAGATCGTTTCTTGCGGGAGCGCGTCACTGGGCGTGACTCATCATCCCGCGAGGGGTTTTATGTTCAAATCAATCTTTGGAGGAAGCATGTTCAATGCAAAGGTGTTTGTGGCTGAATGGATCGGCACGTTCGCGTTGGTGTTCATCGGCGCAGGCGCGGCAGTTTCTGGCTTTGGCGGTTTGGTTGGGGTCGCGCTGGCGCACGGGCTGGTGATCGCAACGTTTGTGTACGCGTATGGTCACATCTCAGGCGCGCATTTCAACCCCGCCGTCACGTTTGGCTTGGCGCTCAATGGCACGGTTAAGTGGAGCGATGCGGTGTATTACTGGGCGGCACAATTTCTCGGCGCGGCGATTGCGGCGTGGTCGCTGAATCTGTTTGTGGGGAATATCGGCGTGAACGGCATTCAAGAAGGCGCGACGATTGGTTTGCTGACCAGCCCTTCGCCGTTCATTGCCATGGCGGTCGAAGCAGTGTTGACCTTCTTCCTCGTCAACATGGTGTTGCATGGAATGGTGGCGGGCAAGGCGGGCGCGTTTGCCGGCCTGGCGATCGGTCTCACGGTGACGTTTGCCATCCTCGCCGGCGGACCGATGAGCGGCGCCTCGCTCAACCCGGCGCGTTCGTTCGGTCCCGCGATCTTTTCAACCTCCATCGATCTGGAGAATCCTGATCTTGCAAATTGGATCTTTTATGTGGTGTACTTTATTGGTCCGTTGCTGGGGTCGGCGCTGGCGGTGGGGGTGTTCAAGTTTTTGAATAGCGGTGAAGTGGAAGCCGCAAAGATGCCGCCGAAGAAGAAATAAAAGAGGAAAATGGAAAGAAGAGAGTCCCCGATGGTTTTCGCGGGGACTTTTGTTTTACAATGGGGCAGAGGTTTCTCATGGCAAAATACGTCGCGGCGATTGATCAAGGGACGACAAGTACGCGTTTCATTGTTTTCGATCATGGTGGGAATGTAATTTCTGTTGCCCAAAAAGAACACAAACAAATTTTTCCGAAACCCGGCTGGGTGGAGCATGATCCGCTGGAGATTTGGGAGAATACGCTTGAGGTAACGGAGCGCGGACTTAAGTCCGCACACCTCCAGTCGGCAGACATTGCCGCGATCGGGATCACAAACCAACGCGAGACGACGGTTGTGTGGGACAAACACACCGGCAAGCCCGTCTACAACGCCATCGTCTGGCAAGACACACGGACGGATGCGATTTGCGCGAAACTCGCAAAGGTAGGCGGGCAGAACCGCTTTAGAAAGAAAACGGGTTTACCGCTTGCCACCTATTTTTCGGGCCCAAAAATAAAATGGATTCTTGACAATGTGCAAGGCGTGAAAGAGAAAGCTAAAAGAGGGGATTTGTTGTTTGGAACGATTGACACATGGCTGATCTGGAATCTCACAGGTCAACATGTCACCGATGTGACGAATGCCTCACGCACGATGCTGATGAATCTCAAATCGTTGGATTGGGACGAGGAGATTCTCAAGGCGATGGGCATTCCACGCGCGATGTTGCCGACGATCAAATCGTCGTCGGAAATTTATGGTTATGTTAATGCTCGAGGCGGCGTCCTCGCCGCCGGGGACGGCAGCAAGAGCGTCCCCATCGCAGGCGACCTCGGCGACCAGCAAGCCGCGTTGTTCGGGCAGACGTGTTTCAGAGCGGGCGAAGCGAAAAACACGTATGGCACGGGTTGTTTTATGTTGATGAACACAGGCGAGAAGCCCGTGCAAAGCAAAGCGGGGTTGCTCACCACGCTGGGATACAAGATCGGAAATCAAAAAGCCGTGTATGCGCTCGAAGGTTCAATTGCGATCGCGGGCGCGTTGGTTCAATGGCTGAGAGATAACCTAGGGTTGATTCAGGCATCCCCTGAGGTGGAAGCGTTGGCGAAGTCCGTTGAGGATAACGGCGGGATCTATTTCGTCCCCGCGTTCAGCGGACTCTATGCTCCGTATTGGAAATCCGACGCTCGAGGCGTGATCGTCGGGATGACGCGCTACGTCAACAAGGGACACATCGCCCGCGCCGCGCTCGAAGCGACAGCCTATCAAACGCGCGAAGTATTAGACGCGATGGAAAAAGATTCGGGCGTGAAATTATCCGCGCTCAAAGTGGACGGCGGCATGGTCTTCAATGAATTGCTCATGCAATTTCAATCGGATATGTTGAACGCGCCTGTCGTGCGACCGAAAGTGGCAGAGACCACCTCGCTGGGCGCGGCATACGCAGCAGGACTCGCTGTCGGCTTTTGGAAGGATTTCGACGAATTGAAAAACAACTGGGGCAAAGATAAAGAATGGAATCCATCAATGGACTCGAAAGGACGAAAGAAGTTATACTCGGGCTGGAAGAAAGCGGTGACACGAACTTTTAACTGGATGGAATAATTTTTAACACGAAGGACACAAAGGTCACGAAGGATTCTTTGTGTTGAATTAAAAACTTTGTGTACTTCGTGTCCTTTGTGTTTAGAATCGAATGAACCGTTCCGAAACTCTCGCCGCCCTCAAAAAGAACCCCAACCCCTCCGTCCTCATCGTCGGCGGAGGCATCAACGGTATTAGCGCGTTCCGCGACCTCGCCATCAACGGCGTGGATGTTCTGCTCGTCGAGCGCGGCGATTTTTGTTCGGGCGCATCGTCTGCCTCTTCGCACATGGCGCACGGCGGGATTCGGTATCTCGAAAACGGGGAGTTCCGTCTTGTGCGCGAGGCTGTGCGCGAACGCAACCTCATGTTGCAGAACGCGCCGCACATCGTCAAACCGCTTCCAACCGCCATTCCCATTTTCAAAAGATTCTCAGGTCTGCTCAACGCGCCGCTGAAATTTTTCGGCATGTTAGATAAGCCCAGCGAACGCGGCTCGCTCGTCATCAAGATCGGCTTGATGTTCTACGACGCCTTCACCGGCAAAGGACGCGCGGTTCCTCGTCATAAATTTTTGTCGCGCAAAAAATCGCTTGCTAATTGGAATCTGCTAAACCCGAACATCGTCAACACGGCGGTGTATTACGACGGCGCGATCACAAACCCCGAACGCCTCGGCATCGAATTGATCCTCGACGCCGAATCTGAAAACCCGAACGCGCGCGCTCTCAATTACGTCAGCATGGTGGGCGGCGCGGAAAATACGATCATCCTGCGCGATGAACTCACCGATGAAACGTATGACGTGCGCCCGAAACTCGTGATCAACGCGGCGGGCGCGTGGATCGACTCGACCAACAAAAAACTCGGCGTGTCCACAAATTTCATCGGCGGCGCGAAAGGTTCGCACATCGTGGTGGATCATCCCGAACTCCGCGCGACGATCGGCGATCACGAATTTTTCTTCGAGAACGACGACGGTCGCATCGTGTTGATCTTTCCGCTGTTCGACAAAGTCCTCATCGGCACGTCCGACATCCCCATCGAGAATCCCGAAGAAGCGCGTTGCACGGATGACGAAGTGGATTATTTTTTGCGGATGACGAGCCGAGTCTTCCCGGATCTCAACCTGACTCGCCAGCGCATCGTTTTTCGATTCTCCGGCGTTCGTCCGCTCCCGCGCTCGACGGCGAAGACGGTCAGCCAAATTTCGCGCGATCACACCATCGAAGTCCTCAGCGGCGACTGGACGAATCTCACCTTCCCAGTCTTCTCCCTCGTCGGCGGCAAATGGACATCCTTCCGCGCGTTCGGCGAACAAGCGGCTGATAAAGCGCTCGCCTACCTCGGACTCACGCGCAAGCGCGACACGCGCTCCCTGCCCATCGGCGGCGGACGCGGATATGCGCGCGATGTCGAAGAGCCGAATCGTCAAATGGGAAGTCTCTTCGCATGGACAGGCGTTTCGCAAGAGCGGCTGAAACATCTATTCGAGCGATACGGCACTCGCGCCGAAGCCATCGCCACCTACATCAACAGCGGCACAGACTCCGCGCTCGAGTCTCTGCCCGATTATTCGTTTCGTGAGGTCGCCTACCTCGTTCAACATGAAAAGATCATTCACCTCGACGATTTCCTGTTACGGCGATCCATGCTCGCCATGCTGGGACGGTTAACGCGCGAGATGATCCTCGAACTCACGCACACGTTGGGCGACATCCTCGGCTGGGACGGCGAGCAGAAAAAAGCCGAAGCCGCGCGCGCGCTCACCATTCTGGCAGACAGGCACGAGGTCCGCTTGTGAGGCGAGCCGAAGGATAAGGCGAGTGGTAGAATAGCGTCCCGATGAATATTTCCATTGTCGTCCCCGTCTATCGCGGCGAAGCGTTGATCGAACCGCTTGTCGAACGTTTGGCGAAGTCGTTGTCTAAATTTTCAAAAAAATATGAAGTCCTGCTCGTCAACGATGGCAGTCCCGACAATAGTTGGGCTGTGATTCAAAACTTGGCGAGCAAATACAAGTGGGTGAGGGGCATCCGTTTGATGCGAAATTACGGACAGCACAACGCCACGCTTTGCGGCGTGCGTGCCGCGCAATATGAAATTACGGTCACGATGGATCAAGACCTGCAACATCCGCCAGAAGAAATTCCCGTTTTGTTGGCTGAACTCGAAAACGGATTCGACGTGGTCTACGGCGCGCCGAAGAAATTGCCGCAGGGATTCTTGCGCAACGCGCTAACCGCGAACATCAAGAATATTCTGGCGCGTGTAATGGGTGTTCCATCGGTGAAACATATTTCCGCGTTTCGCGCTTTCCGCACCGAGTTGCGCAACGCCTTCGAAAATTTTCAAAGCCCTACCCTGATCATCGACGTGTTGCTCTCGTGGGGAACGCCGCGTTTTACGTCTGTTCTTGTTGAGATCGAAAAACCCGAGGAACGCTCGAACTATAAATTTTCCGCGTTGGTGAAAGCCGCGCTGTTGATCCTCACGGGGTATAGCACCACGCCCCTGCGTCTGGCAAGTTGGATCGGATTTTTGATGACCGTGTTTGGGCTGGGCGTGTTTCTCTATGTGGTCATTATTTCGTTTATGGAGGGCGGTATCCCGGGCTTTCCATTTCTCGCCTCCATCATCGCGTTGTTCAGCGGCGCGCAGCTGTTCGCGCTGGGCATCTTCGGCGAATATCTGGCGCGCATGTTCGACCGCAGTATGGATCGTCCCACCTATATTATTTCCGAACTGGCGGGCAAATGAACGTAGTCATATTACAACCTTCATACATCCCATGGCGAGGATACTTTGACCAGGTCCGCCGCGCGGACTTGTTCATCTTTTACGACGATATTCAATACGATAAACACGGCTGGCGCAACCGCAACCAGATCAAAACGCATCAGGGCAAACAATGGCTGACCATCCCGGTCAACTCAAAGGGCGTTACGCAAGGCGTGCCGATCAAGGATGTTCGCATCGACTGGTCCAAGCCCTGGGCGAAGAGTCATTTCAAGACCTTGACGATTTCCTACTCCAAAGCGCCTCACTACAAGGGATACCTGCCTCTGCTAGACGAACTGTATCAACGCCGCGACGAATTCCTCGCCGATTTCACGATTGAGGCTTCGATCCGCCTCGCGCGTGAACTGGGATTGGCCTCTACTAGGTTCATGCGCTCCTCTGAGTTATCGAATATCGAAGGACAAAAAACCGATCGCGTGATCAACGTGCTGAAACAGGTCGGCGCGACGCATTACCTCTGCGGTCCCTCGGCGAGTTCCTACATGGAGCCTGAAAAATTCGACGCGGCGGGGATCACATTCGAATACATGGACTATACCTACCCCGAATACCCGCAGATGCATCCGCCCTATGACCCGTATGTTTCCATTCTGGATTTGTTGTTCATGACAGGAAGTAAAGCGGGCGATTTTTTTGAGAAGCAAAAGGAACAAGAATATGAGCATGGATGAAACCCAGAAAAAACTAGGCGAATACTTTGTCGAGAAACTCGAAGAGTTCGGCGCGACGCCCAAAGGCGTGGATTACAACGGGCCCGAATCGCAGGCGCTTCGCTTCGAACAACTTGTGAAGGTTGTCGACGCCTCGCAACCGTTTTCTGTCATTGATTATGGAAGCGGCTATGGAGGAATGTTCGATTTCTTGCGGAGTAAAGACTGGGCATTCGAATATTACGGTATTGACCTGCTTGAAAAGATGGTTGTGGCTGGACGCGAATCGCACAAGGATTTTCCCAACGCTCATTTCACCACGAACGAGAGCGAGGTTCCGATGGTGGATTATTTGCTGGCGGGCGCGATCTTCAATATCAAATTGGAAGAATCGTATGACAACTGGCAGAACTTTGCCTGCGCGACCCTCGGGCGCATGAACGCGCTCTGTTCGAAGGGATTCGCCTTCAACATGCTCACAAAATATTCCGACGCCGACCGCATGGCTCAGCGCCCGGACCTCTTTTACGGCGACCCGCTCTTCTTTTTCGATTTTTGCAAACGCAATTTCTCGCGCAACGTGGCATTGCTCCACGATTACGGGTTGTACGATTTCACGATACTGGTGAGGAAAGTTGTGTAAGAATTTTTTGCGCGCGCTAGAGAGCGCGCGCTACGCAACTTGTTATTGTGTAGCGGACGTTCTCTAACGTCCGCTTTTTGTGACGTGTTTGCGACATGAAGACCATCCTCGCCCCGCGCGCTTCTGCGATCCTCTATCATTTGCTGGCGAGTCAGAATCAGGCAAAGCCGTGGCTCCTGCCTGCAAATATTTGCCCCATTGTGCCGATCACATTTATGAAAGCGCGTGTCTCGTTTGAGTTTGTGGACATTTCGCCAGAGTCCCTGCACATGGATTTGGGTCAGGCGGAGGCGCGGATAAAGAGGCGGGATGTAGGCGGCTTGTTATATGCGCACACGTACGGGGAAGAGTCCACGCCTGACGATTTTTTCGCGCGGGCGAAGTCGCTGAACCCCGAAATGTTGATCGTGGATGACCGTTGTTTGTGCATCCCCTCTTTCGATGTGAATTCTTCCGCCGATTTGACCTTGTTCAGCACGGGCTATGCCAAGACCGTTGATCTGCATCTTGGCGGGTATGCGTTCATGAAAGATAACGTGAAGTGCGAACTCACGCGGTTGAAATTCGATCCCGCGCATCACGAGGAACTCGAAAGGGACTACAAAGCCGCCATTCAACGCCGCGCCCGATTTGACTATCACGACAGCAATTGGTTGCAGACGGAAGGAGACCTGCCCGACTGGAAGGACTATCGCCGTATGGTCGAGATCGCGTTGGAATTGTCGTTACAACACAAAAGAAGATTGAACGCGGTGTATTCAGCCCGTTTACCAATGGAGTTACAATTACAGCCGCAATATCAAACGTGGCGGTTCAACATCCGTGTGAAGAACAAGAAAAAGATCATGGACGCGATTTTTGCCGACGGCTTGTTCGCCAGTTCGCATTACGCCTCGCTGGCGGGAATTATGTCCGGTGAGCGCGCGCCGGTGGCAGACGTGCTGGCGGGGGAGGCGGTCAATCTGTTCAACGACCATCATTTTGACTATGATAGGGCAGAGAGATTGACCAACCTGATTTTGAAATTTCTGGCTTGATCGAGGAGAATAGATAGAAATGAAGTTCCCGAGGATTCCCCCCCGCTTGGAAGGCTGGCTTTCAGCCGCTCTTGTGGTGATCGTTACCCTGCTAACGTACGGTCCACTCATCCCTTCGCTCGGTTTTTATCGTGACGATTGGTACCTGATCTGGACGGCGCAAGCGCGCGGGGCGGAAGGAATCATGAGCCTCTTTCAGGGAGACCGCCCGTTCATTGGCTGGCTCTACGCGCTGGATTACAACCTGCTGGGCAATTCTCCATTGAACTGGCACGTGTACGCGCTGATTATCAAGGTGTTCAGCGCGCTGGCTTTCCTCTGGTTATTGCGAACGGTTTGGAAAGAACGGAAGATCGAGACCACCCTGATCGCGTTGCTGTTTGTGGTGTATCCGGGCTTTTATCAACAACCGAATGCCGCCACCTTCAAGAATTTGTTGCTGGCATACGGCGCGGCAATGGCGTCGTTGGCGTGCACAGTTCTGGCGCTGAAAGGCGCTTCCGTCTTCCGTAAAACGATGCTCGTTGCCGCCTCGATCTTGCTCGCCGCCCTCAGCATTTTCATCTACGAAGCGTTGATCGGTATCGAAGCGGTGCGGCTCATTTTGATCTGGTATGTATTGAAGCGTGATGGAAAGTTGAAGATCGGCGAGTCCCTGCGAAAAACGATCGTCGCCGCCATACCCTACCTGACATTCGCCGCCGCATTCCTGTTTTGGCGTTTGTTCCTGTTCGAGAGCACGCGTCGCGCCACGAATGTGGATGTGGTGCTGAGCAACTTCGGTCCGCTTTCGTTGACCAGCGCGCTTCACCTCGCTGTGGAAATGATCCTCGATTTGATCGAGACCAGCCTGCTTGCATGGGGAGTCCCTTTCTACCAGTTTTCCACGAGCGTGGGAGATGCGCGCATCACCGCGATGGCAACTGGGCTCGCGTTGATCGTGTTGATGCTCGCAGGGGCATACCTCTTGCTCATGCGAGGGCAGGCTTCCCCGTCGGAAGAGGCGGGTGAGAATCCGCAAAACAGCCGTGATTGGTTATGGCTCGGCGCGGCGATCATCTTCGTCACTACATTGCCGATCGTCCTCGCGGGACGGAATGTGATTTTTGACATCCAATGGGATCGTTATACCTATCAATCGGCGGCGGGTGTGGCGTTGTTCATGGGCGGAATTATTTTTTATGGGCTGAAAGGGCGTTTACGCTGGGCGGCTCTATGCCTGCTGTTGATGAGCGGCGTCCTCACTCAATTATTCTCGGCAAATTATTATCGAAGATTTTGGCGGGTGGAAAGCGATGCCATGTGGCAACTCGCATGGCGCGCGCCGCAGATCGAAGATGGAACGACGGTCGTGCTGGTCTTGCCGGGCAATTACGCGCTCGCGGAGGAGTACGAAGTGTGGAGTCCGATCAACCTTGTGTATCACCCGCGCCAGGAATTGAAAATCGCGGGACAGGTGATGTACGATGATCTGTGGCTTGAGGCGGTTCTCGGAGCGCAGGAGGAGCGGCTCGTGCGTGGAACCGTAACCGTGAAGCGCGATTACGCCAAACTTTTGCTGGTGACACAGCCTTCGGCATTTTCCTGCCTGCATGTGATCGATGGCGCGCGCGCGGAACTTACCGCGCAGGAACGGCTGGACGTACAGCGCCTCGCTCCGTTTTCGGACGCGGACTTGATCGACCCCTCGGGCGCGCAAGCGGTTCCTCCGAGCGATATCTTTGGGGCCGAACCCAGCCACGATTGGTGTTATTTCTACCAACAAACCGATCTTGCCCGCCAACGCAAAGATTGGGCGAGCGCGGCACAATTCGCCGATGAGGCTATTGCCCTGGGCTATCAGCCTTATGAGGTATCGGAATGGTTGCCCGCCCTCGAAGCCTACATCCATGTTGGCGATCAGAAAATGGCAAAGCGTATCGCATTACTCATCCGCGTGGATAAAAAGACATATCAAAGCATCTGCCAGAGGCTAAAATCGCTCGCTGGGACGCCCGCCGAGTATGACCGTGATTTGCTGGCAGAATCTCTGTGCAAGCATGATTGATTTCATGGGGTAGAATCGTCCTGATGCCTACGAAAAAACGTAAATACAAAGTTGACCTTGTCATCCCGGTCTTCAATGAGGCGGGCGTGATCGAGAAAGTCCACGCGCAGATTCGCGGCGTGGTGGATGCGCTTCCGCACGACTTTCGCTTCCTCTACGTAGACGACGGCTCAGACGACGGGACGGCGGAGTCGCTCCAGTCGCTGAAGCAGGCTGACCGGCGCGTGAGCGTGTTCACGTTGAGCCGCAATTTCGGTCACCAGGCGGCGCTCACCGCGGGGCTCGATCACTCCAGCGGCGATATCGTCATCAGCATGGACGGCGACGGTCAGCATCCGCCGGAGTTGATCGCCGAAATGATCGAGTTAATCGGGCATGGGTACGATATTGTGCAGGGGCAACGCGCCGCGGAGGCGCAACCAACGTTTTTCAAGAAATGGACATCGGACACGTTCTACCGCTTTATCAACACCATCAGCGGCACGCGTATGGTCGCCGGCGCGGCGGACTTTCGCGCGATGACGCGCCAGGCGGTGGACGCGCTCAAAGCCATGCCCGAGTTCCACCGTTTTCTGCGCGGCATGATCACATGGATGGGGTTTCGGAGTGTCATTCTGCCGTACCACCAGCCGCCGCGCGTGGCGGGGCGCTCGAAATATTCGTTGGGTAAAATGTTCCGCCTCGCATCAGATGCGATCTTTTCCTTCTCGTTGATCCCGTTGTACATTGGGTTGAGTTCGGGGCTGGTGTTTTTTGCTCTGGCGGCTGTGCAGTTGAGTTGGGTGGTTTGGCTGTCTGTTACAAAGAATACCGAGCAGGTGATTGCCCCCGGGTGGAGTTCTTTGATGGCGGTCCTGCTCATCGCCAGCGGAATCATCATGATATTGTTAGGCTTTATTGGCGTTTATGTCGGGTATATTTTTCAAGAAGTGAAACGCAGACCCGTCTATCTATTGAAGAAAGAGGAGTAGATTGAGCGCGACTCTAAAACCAGTATATCAATTTGTATTCTTGCGTCACGGCGAATCGACCGGCAACGCCGAGTCGCGCTGGCAGGGGCAGTCCGATTATCCGCTCACCGAACGCGGGCGCGCCCAGGCAGTCGCGTTGGCGAATCGCTGGAAGGCGGAAGGCGCGAAGTTCGATCTCGCCATTTCGAGCACGTTGCAGCGCGCCAAGGAAACCGCCGAGATTGTGAGTTCCGCGTTGGATGTCAAACTTGAACTTGACGAGATCTGGCTTGAGCGCGATATTGGCGAGATGGAGGGGTTAACCTCTGCCGAAGTCCAACTGCGACCGAAACCATCCTACGTGACTCCGTACGATTCGATCGGCGGCGACGGCGAAGGAGATTGGGAATTATTTCTGCGGGCGGGGCAGGCGTTGCATAATTTGTTGAAGCGCCCCGCGGGAAGTTATCTCATCGTATCGCACGGCGGATTGTTGAATCAGCTCATGCACGCCATTGTCGGCGTGGCGCATCATGCCGACCCTTCTGGCGTGCGCTTCCGTTTCGAAAATACAGCCTTCGCGCGCGTGATCTATCAACCTCATCTGCATCGCTGGGCGATCGACGCCATCAACGATCGCGCGCACACGCAGAATTTGTAATAGGAAATCTCATTGGCTACTCCCGACACTGCGATCCACATCAACGCGCGTATGAAAGTCCTGGTCTTTGGCGCAGGCGCCATCGGCGCGTACGTTGGCGGCAGCCTCGCGTTAGCAGGGAGCCAGTTGGTCTTCCTCGAGCGCGCCTCCAGGATCACCGAATTGCGCGAACGCGGATTGCGCCTCGATCTCACGTTAGATGAACGAAGAAAGACGAAAGACGCCTTTCGTGTGGATTCCTCTTCGGCGGTCTTTGTCGCTTCGATGGAAGACGCGCTTCGCTACGGACCCTTTGACCTGGTCCTCTTTGCCTTGAAATCGTACGACACCTCCGCCGCGCTCGAGACCATCAAGCCCTACGCGGATAAAATGCCGCCAATCCTATGCTTGTCCAACGGTATTTCAAACGAGCAAACGATTGCGGAAGTTGTTGGCAAAGAGAAAGTGATCTACGGCACAGTGACCACCGCTGTCGGCAAACGCGGACCGGGCGATATTGTGTTGGAGCGTTTGCGCGGCGTCGGTATTGCAAAAGGACAACCTCTTGTTCCGGGGTTGCTTGTAGCGTTTGAGAATGCCCTGCTTAACCCGCGCTTGTTCGATGATGCGGCTTCGATGAAATGGTCGAAGTTGTTGACGAACCTGATCGCCAACCCAACTTCGGCAATTCTGGATATGACCGCCGCCGAGGTTCTGTCGAATCGAAAATTGTATCAATTGGAAGTTGAGATGTTGCGCGAATGTCTCGCGGTGATGAAGGCGCAGGGGATCGAAGTCGTTGACCTGCCCGGCACACCCGTCCGCGCGCTGGCGTTTGCCACGAAACTGCCGTTGTGGTTATCCAAGCCGTTCCTCAGCCGCGCGGCGGGCGCGGGGCGCGGAAATAAAATGCCGTCCTTTCACATTGACCTGCGCTCAGGTCGCGGCAAAAGCGAAGTGGATTATCTGCATGGCGAGGTCGTCCGCGCGGGCGTACAATTCAACGTGTCGACGCCCGTGAATAAAATGTTGACAGAAACCCTGCTCGCGTTGGTTCGCAAGGAAATTCCGTTGGATGAGTTTGCGAAGAAGCCTGAGAAATTATCGTCAAGACTTTCGTAAAACCACAAACTCAGCCGCGAATTTCGCTAATTCACGCGAATTATTTAAAATTAGCGAAATTCGCGGAATTCGCGGCTAAAGATTTTGAACTGCGTGCGTCTTGAACATTGAAAAAATCGGTGGTCGAGTAGTGGCGCAAGTCGCCACGTATCGAGACCACAGGTAAGCGAAATATTTTTTGTAACAAAAGTACTTTTGAGAACTGGCGGCCTCGATACGTCCCGCGATGCTTCGACTTCGTGGCGCGAACATCACGCGCCACTCCGCTCAGCACACGCGGGACTACTCAACCACCGATGAATTAATGATTTGAAAATTTTGAATCAAACTGGTGGTCTCGATACGGTTTCGGGTTTCGATACGCTTCGCTACTCAACCCTCGACCTACTCGACCACCGATGTATGAATGAATAATTATGAAAAACAAATTCCAACTCGTACAACCCCGCAACGAAGTCGAACTCCACCTCCCCGATGGACGCGTGATCGCCGGTCCGCGCGGGGCGGCGGTGGGAGATTTTCTATCCGTAGTCGAGCATGATTCGCAACCCGTTGGGGCGGTGATCAATGGCGACCTGCGCGAGTTAACTTTCCCCGTCGGAATGGATTCGCGCGTTACGCCGATCACCATGTCTTCGCCGGACGGCACGCGCATCTACCGGCGCTCTCTCACCTTTTTGCTGGAGATGGTGTTCGCGGATATGTTTCCGCTGGCAACGCTATTCATCGATCATTCCGTTGCCACAGGCGGATTTTACTGCGAGGTGAAAGGGCGCGAGCCGTTATCTGTCTCTGAATTGGGCGTGTTGAAGGTCTTAATGCAAAAGTTCGTCAAGGACGATTTGCCGTTCACGCGAAAAGAAGTCCCGTTGAAAGAGGCGATGGATTATTTCCTGGCGCGCGGCGAGGAAGACAAAGTGCAGTTGCTGAAGTATCGCAAGAAGGCATACCTCACGCTCTACAGCCTCAACGAACGCATGGACTATCACCACGGCTATATGGTTCCGTCTACGGGATATTTGCGCTGGTTCGATCTCGTTCCCGCCGGCGATGGCTTCACCTTGCTGTATCCGAGCCGCAGGAACCCCAACGAACTTTCGCCGACCACCGAATACCCAAAATTGCTGGCGACCTTTTTGCAATACGGAGGCTGGCTCGAAAAACTCGGCATCTCGAACGTGGGCGCGTTGAATCAAGCGATCGAAGCGGGTCATGGCGATGAGATCGTGATGGTCTCGGAGGCGTTTCACGAACAGCGGCTTTCACAGATCGCGGGTCAGGTTGCGGAACGAATCGACCGCGCGCATGTGATTCTGGTTTCGGGTCCGTCATCCGCGGGGAAAACAACATTTTCGCGGCGACTGACGGTGCAATTGCTGGCGCTGGGGATTTCGCCGTTTCCGCTCGAACTCGATAATTATTTCCTCTCGCGCGATCAAACCCCGCTCGGCGAAGACGGCAAGCCCGATTTCGAAGCGCTCGAAGCGCTCGATCTCGCGTTGCTTGCCGACCATTTGCAAAAATTAATTCACGGAGACGAAGTCCAACTTCCACGGTACAACTTCAAGACCGGGCTGAGAGAAGCGGGGGAAGTCATCTGCCTCACGCGTGGACAGCCGATCATCCTCGAAGGGATTCACGGACTCGACCCGCGCCTCATCCCCGACAGTTTGAGCGGCGAGGCGTTCCGCATCTACATCTCGGCTCTGACGCAATTGAACCTGGATCGCCATAATCGAGTCTCGACCACCGACACGCGCTTGCTGAGGCGCACTGTGCGCGACGCGCGCGAACGAGGCTATACCGCCATGCAGACCATCTCGCGCTGGGAGTCGGTGCGGCGCGGCGAAGCGAAATATATCTTCCCGAATCAAGAAAATGCGGATGTGATGTTCAACTCTGCGTTGGTGTATGAAATGGCGGCGTTGAAATCGCTTGCCGAGCCGTTGCTTCGCCAAGTTCAATACGGCACGCCGGAACATATCGAAGCGAAACGCCTGCTGGCGTTCCTTGAATGGTTCGTGCCGCTTGATCTCAACCTCGTCCCTGAGACTTCGATCATGCGCGAGTTTCTTGGGGGATCAATCTTGAAAGATTTTACGGTGTGGAAGAATAAATGATTGTTTGTCCAGCACGATTTGCCAAGCAAATCGAACTACTGGACAAAGCGAGTGGGCGATCCGATTAGGCTGCCAAAAACCCACCATCGATCGGTATTGCCGCGCCATGCACATAACTCGCGAGGTCGCTTGCCAACACCAAAGCCATGCGGGCGACTTCATCAGGCTGGCCAGGTCGCCCAACCGGCAAGCGCCGCGCAAAATCAACCCCTGTTACCAATAAGTCGAACTTGAACTGTAATATTTGCTTGGCGGCCGCAGTTGTTCCTTCTGTGATGATGCCGCCGGGCAAGATTGCGTTGACCCTGAATCCGTGCCGGGCATGTTCCTTTGCTAACGCGCGAGTGAGGGCGATAACGCCCGCTTTGCTCACGCTATAGTGAGCCAGGTCGTCTTTGAACGGCATGATCGCCTCGATCGAACCGATGTTGATAATGATGCCGCCCTGTTTGAGGCGAGCTTGGATCAGGCGCTGGCACATCCAGTAGACCGAGGATAGGTTGGTATCCATGACTTGGCGATAAAAGGCTTCATCTACGTCCACGAAATCTTTGAAGGCATAAACGCCAGCGTTGTTGACCAGAATATCTGGCGTATCTCTGTCGAAAGATTCCCAGAGAGCGTCTATCGCTTCTTTCTGCGATAGGTCAACACGATGGGTTTTCACGTTCGTCCCAAACTGGGCGAGTTCTGATTGGGTTATGGCAAGGCGTTCGGAGTTGACATCAACAAGATCGAGGCAGGCGCCTGCTTCAGCGAAGCGACGGGCAATCGCTTTGCCGATGCCCGCGGCGGCGCCCGTGATAAGGGCGCGTTTATCGCGGAGGGAGATCAATTGCTGGAGAGAGTTCAGGTCAGCCATGTTGTGTGGATGGATTGCGCGGGTCAGAGCGCCCGATGAGGGCTATCGGCGGATAACAACTTATACGCGTTGTAGGCTCGCCGCCAATGGTTCTATAGCGTTTAAGAGGTCATACTGTCGTGAATGAAACTTCGATGAGATTATACTCCCGCCCCTGATCTCAAAACAACTTACTCCCCAACGGCACGGACTTGTCTGGCACGCACAACGCGACATCGCCATTTTCATTCGCAAACCCCGTCACCAAACACTCCGACATGATCGGTCCGATTTGTTTCTTGGGGAAGTTCACCACCGCGACGACCAATTTCCCAACCAGTTCTTCGGGCTTGTATAAGCCCGTAAGTTGCGCGCTCGATTTCTTGATGCCGAGCTCCTCGCCAAAGTTCACTTCGAGGATGTAGGCAGGCTTCCGCGCCTCGGGGAAAGGCTTGGCGGAGACCACCCGTCCCACGCGGAGTTCGACTTTGGTGAATTCGTCAAAGGTTATTGTTTCCATAAATTTCTATTTCACTGCAATAAGATTTTCAATTTCACGAAGCACGGATTCGAAATCAGGCAAACCTGCTTCAATAACATTTTCATCGGCTGTGTGCTTGTGATGAGGCGCGGAAGGGAGATCGGGATAATGTGGGGAATTGTCATAGCGGAAGATCATCGTTGCATCCCCTTGCTGGTAGTGGTATGAATATGCAATTTTTACTGGGTTGCCCTGTCCTACAAACAATTCCCGAAAATGCAATCGGGAATTGTCAATGAAGTAAATGTCACCGCGAATGAACCAGGCATCTTTGCGGTCGTCGAATGAGAGGAGCGGCTCATGCACGAAAGGGGATGTGGCAAGCAAAGCCTGCAACCGCTCGAAATACTCATTCAACTTGCGCCTCGCGCATAGATTGAAGTTGATTCTCAAGGTGGTGCATGGCTTCTACTTCCATCCACCAGTCTAGTATATCGAGAGTCTCTTCGATTTCGCGCGCCTTGAATTTTCGCTCGAATTCCTCGGTGGTCATGTTGTAGCGTTTTTCGAAGGCTTCCAACGCGGCACGCGTCCGCTCGACGGAATGTTCGAGCAGTTTCGCTTCGCGATCCATTGCGGCGCGTACCAGAGGTTTGAGCGCGTCTGCATTTTCAGTGCGGATAACGATTTCCTGTAACATGCGGCTATCCTTTCTGCATGTTCGATATTATAAGCCAAATTCCTGTGGCAATAATTTCCCATGACTCACCGCAACCCTCGGCGCGGAATGTTCAACCCCTACGTGTTTACATCTCCGCTTTGGATGCTGGTGTAATTCGTTTTGAAATTCAAGAAATACGACTCGTAATATTTGTACGACACGCCCGCGAGGAGAACTGTCAACGCGAGGGTGAGGGGGTAGAGAAAGGCATCCGAGGGCGCGCCCAGCCAGCCCGTCGTATGAAGCGCAATGACGATGACGATGGGATGGTACATGTAGAGTCCGTATGAAATCTTGCCAAGGTAGCGAATCGGTCGTCCTTCCAAAGAAATAAAAATATTTTTGTTCGCGGCGAAGTTGAGAATGAGGATACCGAACCAGACCGAATAAAATTCCTTGTAGAGGTAGGGGAAGGGAAGATCGTTGACCGTGATGTGCGGAAAGTACACGCCGCGATACAACATGATGGACGTGAAGACGAGCGCGAAATAGAAAAGATAATTGTTGAGAAAAATTTTGAGCGCGCGATGATTGGAATGAAGCAACAGCGCGAAGAATCCGCCGATCGCCATGCTGGGGATGTTGAACGATTGCCAGAAGGCATTGATCTCGTATTTGTAGACGAGAAAATTCGTGCGGTCTGAGAACAAGGCGCGGGCGAAGAGCAAATACCCGAACACGATGACGAACATCAACGCGATTCGGTAACGTTTGATAAATTTCAGCAGGGGAGCCCAGAGGAGATAAAATTGTTCTTCCGTGCCGATGGACCAAGCCAGCGACGCATAAGGCACCACGCCGAGAACCGCTGGCACAAGGTTGGGCAGAAAAAAAACATACAACAGTAATTTCGCGGGAAGGTCTTCGTAGATCGTCGCGCGGTCGTACCCGGGGAGGACGAAGAGCGGCAGGTTGGGCAAAATGGCGAACGCAAGAAAAATGATGAAAAAATAGAGGGGCCAGATGCGCAGGATCCTTCGCAAATAAAAATTTTTGACGGCGATGGTCTGCGTCCTGTTTTCTTCCTCCAGCAACAAGTACGTGATGAGGAATCCGCTCAGCACAAAGAAGAGGATGACGCCGAGTTCGCC
This sequence comes from Anaerolineales bacterium, assembly GCA_021462845.1. GTDB lineage: Bacteria > Chloroflexota > Anaerolineae > Anaerolineales > Villigracilaceae > Defluviilinea. The sequence continues at coordinate 30,276 of JAJTXU010000005.1, read as the reverse complement.
GATGATCTGAATGAATGTGGATGAAAAATTATTCGGCAGACCATACATATCTTTGATCTGCTCGATGTGATGAACAATGACCAACAGCGCGGCGATGAATCGCAAGCCGTTGAGGTTGGGGAAATAAATTCTATCTTTGGTCAACACGGTTGTTCCGTTCCGCGCCTCATTTACAGCAACACTTGTACCAGAATCATAGCGCAGAACCCGACCGTGAACGCCCATGCCACTCGAATCGGCGACGAGGAGTGTAACGCTTCGGGGATCAATTCAAGGATGACGAGGAAGATCATCGCTCCGGCGGCGAACCCCATCAACACGGGCATGATGGGTTGAAACAACCACGAAACATACGCGGCAGGGACGGCGGCAATCGGTTGGGGCAGGCTGGTGAAGAACGCCGCCCAAAAACATCGCCAGATCGAAGCGCCCGCCGCGCGCATGGGGATGGCGACCGCCAAACCTTCGGGAATGTTGTGGAGCGCAATGGCAAGCGCGATGTAATTGCCGAGGTTATTTTCATACACCGCCGAGGAGGCGTACCCGACCCCCACCGCCACGCCTTCGGGAATACTATGAATCGCCATCGCCACGAAGATCAGCACCTGGGTTTTGTTGCCCCAGCGTTTCCAATTTCCCTGCTCGAGCCGCTCCGATGAAAAATAGGTGTCCACTTGCGAGAGGAACAACGCGCCGAGGACGATTCCCAACACCATCGGCAGGGCGTCGGCGAGCCCGATGTGGCTGGAGGAGATGGTCAGCCCCGGCAAGATCAAATTGTAGACCGAGGCGGCGAACATGAGTCCGCCCGCGGCGGAATACGCGAGCCCGGTATGCTTGCGAAGGTCGAAGGCTTTGAATGCCAGAGGCAATGCGCCTAACCCGCAGGTGAAACTAGCGATAATACCGGCGATAAAGCTTTGTGCAATGAAGATCGGCATATTTTTATCCTGTCAAAATTGTATCAACGATTATTCAGAGTAACACATATTGCCTGACAGCGTAGTAGCGACTTCAGTCGCTTTTTGGCCGTAACAAGACGACTTAAGTCGTCACTACGTGTCAACCATTCAGGTTTCTTCTGAATAGAGCGCCTTACAGAACCCCTTTTGGATGCAGAGCAACGCTGACTCACGCTGATTCAAAAGAAAAAATCTGCGTTGATCAGCGTCCCGATTATCAACGATCCAGATTAATGTCTTCCATCGAGAGTTCGTCTTCCACAGGTTCAAGATGCGTGAAGACCGTCACAGCGCCGCCGAGCGCGTTGCGAATATCCGCTTCGAAATCTTCCGCCACGTGATGCGCGTCGTGCACCGTCCACGCGCCCGGCACGAGCATATGCACCGAAACAAATTGCCGCGCCGCCGCCTGCCGCGTGAGCAACGCGTGAAAGGTCACGCGCCTGGCGCGATATTTTTCCATCACATCTTCGATCAACTTTATTTCCTTCGGCGCCAGCGACGCGTCCATCAACCCAGCCACCGAGCGGCTCATCAGTTGATACCCCGTCCAAATAATATTCAACGCGACAAGGATCGCAATGAGCGGATCGAGAATCGTCCAGCCCGTGAGCGCCACGATCGCCACCGCCGCGATGACTCCAGCGGATGTCCATACGTCGGTCATCAGATGCTGCGCGTCCGCTTCGAGCGAGATGGAATTCCGCCGCTTCCCCTCGACGGTCAACCTGCGTGCCACTAGGAAGTTTATTACCGACGCCATCACGCTCACCCCTAGCCCCAACCCCAACTGCTCCAACGCCTGCGGACTCCTCAACCGCTGAACCGCCGCGCTGACGATTCCCGCCGACGCGCCGAGGATCAGCAATCCCTCTGTTGCGCTGGCGAAATATTCCGCCTTGCTGTGACCATACACGTGACTCTCGTCCGCAGGGCGCGCGGCGATGGTCAACATTCCCAGCGCCATCCCTGCGCCGACGAGATTCACCAGCGACTCGATCGCATCCGACAACAGACCGACCGAACCTGTCAAATAATATGCAGTGGTTTTCAACGCAATGGTCGCCACCGCCGCGCCGATGGATAGCCACGCAAACCGCGTCAGCGACGCGCGGTTTTGCATCAGATCATTGTGTTCCGCTTTTTTGTGAGGCATAGACGAAATGATACTTCATCACGACAAGTTTGCAATGGATGAAAAGAATAAATAAAAAGGGACAGGTGTCATCCTGTCCCATAAACGAGGCGGGTTTGTTTAATTCAATCCAATTCCTCTTGCCATGAACGCCGCCGACAGCATGATGACGACGAATCCGATCATTTCCAGCCAGAGGATGAAGCGCGTCCGTTTGAATTCCGCGTCGCTAACTTCGGGCGTTTTGTTTTCACTTATCACTTTATTCCAACGGATGTAACGAATCGTTGGGTCAATGGATAACAAACCAACAATGAGGAATGTGCCCATCTTCACCCAAAAGAACAGACTCTGGCTATAAAACGCCGCGCCTTTCTCGAAGAAGAACACGCGCAACAAACCGACGATCAACAAGAGTCCCGCTGAAATGCCGTAGAACAAATCCACGCGCTGGATGCGGCGCGTTTCTTCGATGGTGAGTCCTTTGCGAAAGGCGATGAATTCGTACACCACGCACGCCACCAGTGTGAACGCGAACAAGTGATGTAGAAATGCCATGACAGCAGATGCCATATTTTTATCGCGCCTTCTTTGAAATGAGGTACCGCCGCATCAATCCTTGTGTACAACTCAATGCCGCCAGATCCTCAACGGGTAAAATCGGATGTGTTACGGAGATTCGATTGGAAGCCCATCCAACGGTTCGTTGCAGGTCAAATATTGCGCGGAACTGTACACCCAGCTTTTGTTATTGTCCGCATCCACAGCGATCAAGAGCCAATCTCCATCCGCCGAACGGCCGATGGGTTGAACTGTTTCTCCCGATTTCAAATAGACTGGGGAAGAATACTCGGTGCCGGGACCGCTTCGCACATGCAATACCTGCGCCCTGACATCGCAAATGACCACCAACTTTAGCGGTTTGATCGTTATCTCCTCGAAGTGAATATGCACGGCGGTCACATCGAATGATTGAACGAAGAACCCAACCTCGCCGCTCGCATAATCCGCATCGGTTAACTGACTAACAACCTTGTCGTTGATGCTGAACGTGAAACTCGCTCCTTGCGCGTCCACTCGCAATAAATCCTCCACATCGGGGTCATGGATGCCTTCGTCTGTTCCCTCCATCAACACCGTCAATGCGGTTGGTGTGCTTTTGAGGACATACCATTTCTTGGTCCGTTGTGAGATCACAAAGGCATAATACTGATCCCCGGAACGACGGAAGACCACACCGAAACTAAAGTCACCGGTTTCGGCTGTTCGGCTCGAGGCTGTGAACGCCTTGACCTCGATGGTCACATCGCCATAACTCTGCTTCCCGGGCTCGAATACAGTGGTCTTGTAGTTTGGACTCGTGATTTCAACGTGGTAATACTCCGGCTCGTGATACCCGATGAAGAAATTGTCGAATTTCTCCTCGGGCCAGCCGGTGGCGGGATTCGCAAAGTCATCGTGATAAAGCGCCGCGTCAGAATCTGAAGAGGCGGGCCCGTCGTACTTGCGGATCATCAAATCTTCGAAGTGGATATGCACGGCAGTCACATCGAATGATTGAACAAAGAAACCGACTTCGCCGCTCGCATAGTCCGCATCGGTCACTTGGTTGACAACCTTGCCGTTGATGCTGAACGTGAAATTCGCTCCTTGCGCGTCCACTCGCAACAAATCCTCCACATCGGGGTCATGAATGCCTTCGTCTGTTCCTTCCACTAGAATCGTCAATGCGGTTGGCGTGCTTTTGAGAACGTACCATTTCTTGGTTCGTTGTGAGATGACGAAGGCATAATACTGATCACCGGAACGACGGAAGACCACGCCGAAACTAAAGTCGCCGGTTTCGGCTGTTCTGCTAGATGCCGTGAATGCCTTGACTTCGATAGTGGCATCGCCATAACTTTGTTTCCCCGGTTCAAAAACGGTGGTCTTGTAGTTTGGACTCGTTATTTCAACGTGGTAATACTCTGGCTCGTGATACCCAATGAAGAAATTGTCGAACTTTTCCTCGGGCCAGCCTGTGGCGGGATTCGCAAAATCATCATGATAAAGAACATCATCGTCAGCCACTGTCGTGCCGTGATCGTGCTCGGGCGTAGGGGTGCTTACAGCCTCTTCAGTTGGAGTAAGCGGCGAGCTTTCGGTGGCTTGTTCATTGGGGGTCGTGCCTAGCGAGCAACTCGATAACAGTAATGAGACAACCAAGAGCAACGTAAGCCAGAAATACCTGTCGTATATTTTTTTTGTCATGGTAGTACTCCGTTACTTAACAGCATCGGCGGCGCAGCGAAAGCCGGCAAACTTTATGTAACGCTCGTCATCAGGCGAAACCGATAAACGATATGCCAGATCAAGGATCGGCAACCCGAAGCGTCCGCCTCGTAGGATCTTCGAACCGATGGGCGCTTCGGCATACGGCTCTCCCACCCATTCCCAGACGTTACCCACCATGTCGTACACCCCAAATGGACTTTGATTGAATGGCATAGACCCAACTTCATACGCATCCTCAGTGGGAAGGTTCAACACCTGACCGCCCGCGGTTGGGTCTTCTCCCCAGGGATACAGTTGTGGATTCGGGCCAGACCCGCGCCCAGCCGCCTCCCATTCTGCCTCAGTTGGCAAGCGCTTGTTTGCCCAACTGCAATATGCCACTGCCTGATCCCACGTCACGCCGCGGACCGGTTGATTCCCGGCGCCAAGTATTTCCTGTGATTGCCCGTTTGTCGCTGTCAAAAATTGAGCGTACTGGTTATAGGTGGTTTGATATTGATCAATCCAAAACCCGCCCAAGAGAATTTCTTTGGGAGCGCTGTGATACTCATCCCCGGCTGGAGAGCCAACCACATACGTGCCAGATGGGATATCCACCATCCCGTCTGCGCTGGGTGGGCTGGCTGAATCAGATGCGGGTACGGTCACTGGGGTTTCACCATCCACCGGCGACACGGCTCCCGTTAGCCGGGAGAATATGAAGAATGCGCCGATCAACAACGCGATCAAACTTACAACAGAAAAAAGCCCTACTCCGATCAGCACTTTCTTCCGTGTGGCTGGCATTGAAGTTTGCGGTGTGGCGACCTGAGGCGGCGATTCGTATAATTTGCTGTTAGCGCTTTTCACTTCTTCGGGAAGCGTGCCAATGATCGTCTCTGCCTCTCTGCTCATGCCAATGGAAAGGTAAAAATCAACTGCCATATTGCGCGCAGACGGATACCGGTCTTCGGGTCTCTTGGTCAACGCTTGGTCAATCACTTTTTGAACGACCGGAGAAATACCTGCTATGGGCGGAGGCGGATCGTTGATCTGCTTGTAAATTACGGTTAATGAACTGTCTGCCTCGAACGGGACGCGCCCCGCCAGCATTTCATACAATACGATGCCCAGCGAGTAGATGTCCGTCCGGTGGTCTATCGGATCGCCCCGCGCCTGCTCCGGTGACATGTAGGCGGGAGTCCCGCTGACCATGCCTGAGGCGGTCTGAGACGCTGAATTGGCAATGCGAACCAGGCCGAAGTCGGTGAGGATCGCTTCTACGTCGTTCGTAAGTGGTCTGTCAAGTGGGATATCCCCAATCTTTTTATGGAGGAGGATGTTCCCCGGTTTGATGTCTCGATGGATCACACCTTGCCCGTGCGCATAATCCAGCGATGCGGTCAAAGCCTTGAGTAGCCGCGCCACTTGATGCGGTTGAATCCTCTCGTTACGCCCATGCAATTCGCGCAGATAGGATGCGAGCGTCGGTCCTTTCAGATATTCCATGACAATATAGGGATGCCCGTCCACCGCGTCGAAATCGTAGATTTGAACGATATTGGGATGCCTTAACCCCGCAACAACTCTGGCTTCCCGCTGAAAGCGCGCCAGCAGGTCTGGGTCCTTTTCAATGTAACTGTGCAATACTTTGACAGCCACTTGGCGGTCAAGGGTAAGATGCGTGCCAAGATAAACCTCAGCCATGCCCCCGTGCGCGAGGTATTTATCTATTCGTACTTTACCGATCGTTTTGCCTATCCAATCTGGCATACAAAAGATTATACAACACTAATCGGACTATATTCATCCGAAAAATGGCAATAATGTTCCAATTAACGATGATTTCGTTCGGGATAGTTGCTTCGGACATTCCGTGATTAGATGCGGGGTTGACTGACTGCCAGATGGTATCGGGTTATGACATATAATCCCCGCAATGGATAATCATTACGACGCCGTCATCATCGGCGGGGGGGTGGCGGGGCTTACCGCCGCGCTTCACCTCGCCGAACGCGGACTCAAGCCGCTCATCCTTGAAGCGGACGAACGCGTGGGCGGACGATTATCGGGCAAAGAAGAGATCAACCTCAACGGGTGGAAATTCCCGAACGAACACGGCGTGCATGGCGTGTGGTCGTCGTATTTGAATCTCAAAACGATGTTGCGGCGGCACGCGATCATTGACCAACTCGTCCCTGCGAACGATGAGCAATGGATCTATCGTCATCACAACTTCATCGGGCGCGTGAACATCGGCTCGATGATCCGCAACAGCATCCTGCCTGCGCCGCTTCATTATTTGCCTCTGTTGTTCCATCCAAAATTTATGTGGATGCTCAGCCTCAGCGATTGGGCGTCGCTCTTTCACGTGTGGGGCACGCTCCTCATGTCCATCGGCATTGATCCGTTTGTCGAAGACCAGCCGCTCGAAGGTCTCACATTCGGCAAGTCGCTCAAGCGTTGGGGTCCCGCGTTCCGTGCGCTGTTCTTCGGTCTCACGCGCAACGGCTTGTCCACAAATCCCGACGATGTTCCGCTCGCGGGCTTCCTCGCCTTCCTCCGTTTTTACACGGTCATGCGGCGCGACGCGTGGCGCTTTGAATATCTTCCCAACGGCGGCGGCGACGTGTGCGAAAAACTGTCAGCGAAGATAACGCAACACGGAGGCGAGATCAGGTTCAAGTCGCGTGTGAAGCGTGTTGAAAAAAATGATGATTGGACTGTGCATTACGAGTCGGATGGAATCCCCGCTTCGATTCGATCCCGCTTCGTCATCCTCGCTTCAGACTCCCCTTCGGCTGAGTCGCTCATCCTCAACAGTTTCCAAGCGGACAGTTTTTTCTTCCCGCATGGACTCGGTCACGCAGTGATTCGATTATGGTTCAGCAAACAACCGCGCAAACATCCCGAGGCGGGCATCTTCAGCGGCGATTTCGTGATGCACAATTTTTTCTGGCTCGATAAAATTTATGACGAGTATCGCGCGTGGAGTGACGAAACAGGCGGCGCGTGCATCGAAGTCCACGTGTACGGTCCCGAATCTGTGTTGCAACAAACCGACGCCGTTCTGCTGACGAATGTGCTGACCGATTTTTATCGCGCGTTCCCTGAATTGAAGGGACACCTCATCAAACCGCATTTACAGCGCAACGCCGCGACTCACACGTTGCCCGCGTTGGGCGCGCGCGGCACACATCTCGGAGTTGAAACGCCCTGGGAAAATTTTTTCTGCGCGGGCGATTGGGTCTGGCTGCAAAACCCATCCTTCTTTTTGGAACGCGCCTGCGTGACGGGACTCGAAGCCGCGAACCGCGTGTTATCGTTGTGCGGCAAAGAATCGTTTGACGCGCAGCCCTATCCGCCCCCCGAACCGCTCGCCGCGTGGATCGAAGCGATGATGATGAGGGGGAGACAAAGACGGAGAAGACAACCCGGAGTGTAACTTTCCCGTTCCACTGGCGGGTCTGTCTTGTGCTACACTGCGCCAAATCCAATGAATGTCAAAAGAAAAATGCGTAGAACGTCGAAATTATTAAAAAGAATTCCCTTTCTGTTCGTTTGGGTAACGCTTGTCTTCGGGCAATCCTGCGCCGCGCCTGCCGCGCTGACGACGCAAGACAAATGGACGGTGATGGTGTATATGGTGGGGGATAACGAATTGGAAGAATATGTGATCCCGGATATTGAACAGGAACTTGCTATCACAGGGTCAAGCCAGAATGTGAATGTGCTTGTGTTGGCAGACCGCGCCCCCGGCTATGATACGAGTCAAGGCGACTGGCAGTCAACGAAGTTGTTTTACGTCACACAAGGTATGGTCGCTGATTCAGCAAGCGCAGTGGCAGATTGGGGCGAAAGAAATATGGGCAATGCGCAAACGTTGATCGATTTTGTCGCCTGGTCGAAGACCAACTATCCTGCCGACCACTACGCGTTATATTTTTGGGATCATGGTTGGAGTTGGCATCCCGGCTGGGTATTGATTGACGAAACAGATGTCGACACGCTCGATTATGACGAACTGAAAAACGCCATCCCTTCTTTGGGCTTTATCGACGTAGTCGGTTACGACGGATGTAACATGGCGTCTCTTGAGATGTTGCAGGTCTGGCACGGGTACAGCACGGCTCTGACTAGTTCGCAGGAATATGTGGAAGATTACGGGATCGAATATGACGCCCTCCTTGCTGAATTGATCGCCAACCCCGATATGTCCGCAGACGAAGTGGCGATTGCCACCAGTCGCAGCGCGATACATGATAAGACCTGGTCTGCCCTTGCCACCGATTCGCGCCTCGACACGCTTCTTACCGCTGTGGACAACTGGTCCATCGCCTTGATGAATGGACTGCCCGCGAACCGTATTGAATACGAACGGGCTTTTGAAGCCACACAATCTTTTTGGGATGCCCCAATGGATAAAGACCTGTACGATATGGCGTTTGAATTGGAGCGTACTGTGGCAGATCAGAACATAAAAGCCAAGAGTCTGGCGGTAATGGACGCTGTCCGACAGGTGGTTTTATATGAAAAGCGCGCCGAGGAATATGGCGGCGCCAACGGTATCACGATCTATCATATTTCCAGCGCTTCCGAAAAAGACTCCGACTATGCCTATTATCGCTCCGTGATCGATTTTGCCCTGACAACCAATTGGGATGAATTCTTGAATGCGTACGTGCCGTGATCGGTAAACACAGAAACAGATAGATACTTATAACAAGACCTCTGAGCATTTGACTCAGAGGTCTTGATTACTGATTACTGATCACTTTTCACTGTATCACCCCCAACCTCTTCCCAACCCTCGCAAACGCCTCCAAGCCCTGACCGAGATCATCACGGTCATGCGACGCGGAGATCATCACGCGGATGCGCGCTTTACCTTTTGCCACAGTGGGGAATCCGATGGACATGGCGAACACGCCTTCGTCGAACAGTTCGCGGCTGAATTGTTGCGCGAGCGGAGCCTCGCCGAGTATCACTGGCGTGATCGGCGTTTCGCTGACGCCCGTGTCAAATCCCAGTTTCTTCATTTCGGTTTTGAAATATTTCGCATTGTCCCAAAGTTTATCCACGAGTTCGGTTGATTCTTCGAGCAGGTCAACCGCCGCGAGACATGCCGCCGCATCGGGCGCGGTGACTGCGGACGAGAACAGGAACGGTCGTCCGCGCTGTCTCAGCCATTCGACGATGACTTTGTTGCCCGCGACGATTCCGCCGACGACGCCGAACGCTTTCGACATCGTGCCAACTTCAATGTCCACTTGACCGTGCAAGCCGAAGTGATCCACGATGCCGCGCCCGCCTTTGCCGAGCACGCCTTCGCCGTGCGCGTCGTCCACCATAATTAGAATATCGTATTTCTTTGCAACCTCAACCAGATCGGGCAGGGGAGCAATGTCACCGTCCATGCTGAAGACGCCGTCAGTGATGATCAACGCGCGGCGAAAAGAAGTGGCGTGTTCTTTGATCGCATCCTCCAACGCGCCCGCATCGTTATGTTCATACGCCGCGATCTTCGCGCCCGAGAGTCGGCATCCGTCAATGATCGAAGCGTGATTCAAACGGTCGGAGAAGATCACATCTTCTTTGCCGACCAATGCCGAGATCGCGCCGAGATTCGCGGTGAAGCCCGATTGAAACGTGATGACATCCTCCGCGCCTTTGAATGTTGCGAGTCGTTTTTCCAACTCAACATGCAGATCGGTTGTGCCAGCAATGGTGCGTACTGCGGCGGGACCCACGCCGAATTTTTTCGTCGCCTCTTTGGCGGCTTCAACCAACTTCGGATGATTCGCCAGCCCCAAATAATTGTTCGAGCAAAAATTCAACACATCTTGTCCATCCACGATAAGACGCGCCCCCTGCGCCGAGCCGATCGTGCGGATGCGGTTGTATAAACCCTGCTCTTTCAATCCGTCAATTTCCTGCGCGAGCCAATCAATTTTTGACATGATGTTCTCCTGTTTTTATCCTTGCGAAGGTTCTGAACCTTCGCAAGGATCTATTCTTCAATGTCCGCAAACAATCCCAACTCGATCATCGCTTCCATCACTTTTTGGATTGCCCCGCTTTTGACGACAACCGCCGTCGGACTTAATATCTCGCCGAAAAATTTTCCCGCTTTTGACTTACGCGCTTCTTCCAACACCTCGGGCTGACTCACCCGTAGGATGGTTTGAGTTTCCATTCGAGCCTGTGTGCCATTAGCGTCCCACCGTTTGAGCGCTTTCACCAGCGGCGGCGGGACTTTGTTGTCGGTGTGCTTCACCAGCAGAGACAAGAGTTGCTCGGCTTTCAATCCCTGCTCTTTGGCGTGTTTCAACGACTGAGCTGTGACTCGATATTTATATCCATCGCCTTTTGACTCATCCCATTCACAAAACCTCGCGATCTGATAACGAACCACACGCATAGCATCGCGTGGTATGGAAATCTTTCCGTTTGACGCGACTCCAATCTTTCCTCTTTCCTCTTTCTCATTTTGGAAAGAAGAAAGACGGAAAGAAGTCGGTCCTGTTGCGCCTTCTACAAAATTCAAATCCAACCGCCCTAGCCAATGAAGTGTGTTGATAAAGAATCGGATCAACGCGCCGTCTACTTCATTCCATGAATCGAATCCGCGCAGGTATACGCCATCGGAGGCGCGTTTGATGATCCATGAGTCGTAATCGCCTGCGGGACGTTGGAAGTCGGGATGTGATTGTTTGATGGCGCGGATAAAATCGGTCACACTCCACCATTTGTTCGCAAGGACAGAGTTGATAAAACCGAGTATCGCGTTTCGAGTCTCTCGCGGTAAGTTTTTCCATTCCCCTTCGCAGATGATACTCGGCATGAGTTTGAGTTCGTTGAACGTGTCGCTTGCGAGCCATGAGTCGTGGAGCATCTTCAATGCGTCCGTGCGGGAGGATTCGAGGAAGGTTTTTACAGGCTCGGCTTGGATTGTGTTATTCGAGATGAGATTCGCAGAGATCAGCAATGCCACAAGCTGTTGGTCAAATTGCCAATTTGACCTACCCATGCGCAACGCGGCAAGCAGGGTGGTGGCATCGTCGAGGATGGAATCGTCTGCGAGAATCTCTTTCCCTTTTTCAGCGGGGGATGCGGGGCGACCGAGCGGCGCAGAATTATTAACCGCCAAGCCCGCGAAGTTCGCTAAGTTCTTTCCTCTTTCCTCTTTCCTCTCCATGCGACTCAATAACAATAATAGATCGTCAGGAATGTATGCAAACTCCTGCGAACCTTTGTCGGTGTCAAAAAACGCGCGCGCAAGTATGCCGCGATAGAAAAGAATCTCCGAGGTTGAAATTGGATTCCGATGCGGATGTTCCCTGTCGCGTTTGCCTGCGCCCATTTCGCGGATGTCGCCGAATTGACGCGCGAATGTCGCCCACGCGATTCGTCCGTTGGAGGCGATGAGGGCGGCGATGGCGGAGTCCGCTTTGGGGGGGAGAGAGGCTAGATGGTCTGCGAGCAGGTTGAAGTCGAGGAGAGAGGCGGATAGTTCATCCCGCGCTGAATCTGAATCCGTAGAGTCCAATTCGAGTCCCCATACTTCCGCGATGATGCGGAGGTGTCCGATGTCTTGGTTGAGGAGGGAGTGGATTAGATCAGGCATATGTCGCCAATTACGAATTACCAATTACTAGCACACATTGTAATTCGTAATTGGTAATTAGCCTTTTACTACTTTCAGCGCGTTGGGCAAAATTTCAAAACTCACTTTGCGAACGTCGGTGCCGAGACCTGAAAAGATTTCGCCGTCGGTGTGGATGTACAGCGGGCGGTCTGCGGTGAGCGAGAATTTTTTGCACGTGCCCATTTTTACTTCTTTGAATTTTCCGTGCGTGCCTTTCATCACCTCGGGCAGGATGCGGAACATCATGGCGCGGCTCACGTCGGTGATCATCGCGTAGTGAAGGATGCCGTCGTCAATTTTTGCTTCGGGCGCGATGAGGAAGCCGCCGCCCTCGCGCGGACCGTTGCACAGCACGAGGTAAATGACTTTCTGTTCCCATGTTTCAGCGTCGGTTTCGATCTGCATTGCGATGGGGTTGTGATCGATCACGATCGTTTGAATGACTGAGGCGAGGTACATAAGGAAGCCGCGCAAGAGGGGCAAACGATGCGAACGAATGGTGACCATTGCGCCGAAGCCGACTCCGAGTGTGTTGTCGAAATATTCTTTTCGTCCATTACCGTCTGTCATCAAGGCGAGGTCTACTGTGGAAGGTTCACCCTTTAGCGCGCGTGCAAGCGCTTCATTTGATTTTTTTGTCGCGCCGATGCCGTGCGCGAAGTCGTTGCCTGAGCCGACAGGCACAACGCCGAGGACGGGGCGTTTGTTTTCAGGCGCTTGCATGATCCCATTGACCACTTCATGGACTGTGCCGTCTCCGCCCATGGCGATGACTCTATCGTATCCCTCCTCGCTCGCTTCGCGCGCTAAATCAATCGCGTGACCCGGGTACACCGTTCCGCTCCACGTGACGTTGCCGTGTTGTTCGGTGATGGATCGCAAGTCGCGCGCGACGCGCCAGGCGTTGCCCATGTCTGCCATGGGGTTGAGGATGATTTTGATTTTGGGTGGCATGAAAGTTTCCTCCGTAGAGAAGTGACAGTCACCTTGAAGGTGACTGTCACTTGGTTTTCTTCGATTATAACCCTCGTTGTAACGCGGATGCGCTTATTCGGGAAGTTTGACCTTCGAGAGTGGGGCGGTAACCCCGCGCGCGATCTGAAATGAACCGCGTTCGTATTTTTTTGCCTGATAGAGCGCCGTATCCGCCGCGCGTAACAGGTCCGAACCGGTGCGTCCATGTGTAGGATAGAGCGCAATCCCGCCAGAAATCCCGAGGCTGAGGTTTTTTCCGTCGGGCAATTTGAATTTGAGCTTTTGCATACTTTCAACGATCTTTTCGGCTACGATGCGGGCAGAGGATAGATCTGACTGGGTGAGGATCAGGGTCAATTCGTCGCCGCCGTACCGCGCCAGAAAATCGGTGTTGCGAACGCCCCCGCGCCATGAAATTAAAGACATAACGCAATACATCATCCCCGATGCCATGCCCGTAAGTATCGTTAACTTCCTTAAACCCGTCCAGGTCCATCATGATGACGGCGAAGGAGTAATTGTTCCTGCGCGCGGCGGAAGCTTCATCTTCGAGCCGTTCATCGAGCGCGCGACGGTTGGGTAGCCCGGTGACGGTATCGCTGAATGCCTGTTGACTGATCATCAAGTGCAGGCTGGCGTTCGAGATGGCGACCGCCGCCTGGTCGGCTAGCAGGCTCAACAGGCGTAATTCTGCGTGCGAGAATTTTCCCGCTGTAACACGGGCGAGGTTCATTACACCGACAATCTTTTTTCCCACCTTGAGAGGAATTCCAATAATGGACCCTGCCCAATTATCTGTAATGTCTTTAAAGAGGGGATGGGTACGCGTGTTTTCAACGATGATCATCTCGCCTGTTTGGGCAACCGTATACGTCAACCCATTGTTTCTCGGCGTGGTGAACGGTTTGTTGCGCTTGCCTTCCGAATCGAGCGCCGCGCCGAACGAGAGCTTCTGGTCGTTATAAAGGAAAATGCTGACATCGCGCGCATTGAATACCAGACGCATCGCCTCGGTGACAACCGCATTGAGCACGTCGGGCAGTTCAAGGCTGGAGGTGAGATTGATGCTCAACTTTTTAAGCGCGTCCAGCTCATCGGTCTGTTGTTTGAGCATCATCAACATGGCGCGATGATCGATCAACTGCAATGCCAGATTTTTGGATTCTTCCGGGTTGCCTTGAGAATATTTTTCCAGGGCGGTGGATAGCACATCCAATAGTTTGAGCAGGTATTCCCGCGCAATGGGAGATTCGCCCTGAGTTTCCAGTACTTGATAGGCGTCTTCTAAAATTTTAGATCGGATATCGTCCATAAACTCACATAAAGAATAACATTTAATCACGAACCCAATATAATAGATTGGCTCATTTGTCCTGTGCGACCAAGTCAGCACAAATTATAACCAGCATGCGCCATGATGGGATTACACGCCCATTACAACCTTGTCCAAACTGATATGCTACAATGGATACAACACTGCTTGGAGAATATCGTGTCTGAACAATTTACACCCATCGGGTCGACCCAGGGGAAGTCTGGCCCAGCCACCCCATTGAACCCACGCCGACGCGGGCTTATCATCGGCGCGTCCACCGGCTTAGGAGCAGAACTTGCCCGAAAACTTGCTCGCGAGGGATATGCTCTTGCCCTGCTTGCCCGAAGTAAAGAGAAACTGGACGCGCTTTGTCAGGAGATCAATTCGCAGGGCGGGAGCGCTCGTTCATACGAGCATAACGTGACGGACTACGATGAAGTTCCAAACCTACTCCTCAAGATCGTCGCAGACCTCGGCGGCTTGGATGCGGTCATCTACGTTGCCAGTATCAACCAACCGCCGGGCGGAATTGATAAATATAATTTTGAGAATGACCGCCAAATGATCGAAGTCAATTTGATCGGCGCGATGGCATGGCTCACGCCGGTCGCCGAAATGTTCCAATCGGCAAAAGCGGGGCAGATCGTCGGCATTTCCTCCGTCGCGGGTGATCGCGGGCGCGTTGGAAATCCCGGCTACAACACCTCCAAAGCCGGGCTGACGACGTATCTCGAAGCGTTGCGAAACAGGCTCACCCGTCGCGGGGTGAACGTGCTGACGGTGAAACCCGGCTTCATGAAGACAGAAATGCTCAAAGCCGCGCCGGGACCAACTCCGTTTGCCGTCGAGCCGTCGGTGGCGGCGGATCATATTTTGAAAGCGATGAAGAAACGCAAGCAGGTTATCTACACCGCGCCGATCTGGCGTTGGATCATGCTGGCGATCCAACATACGCCGTCGTTCATTTTCAGGAAATTAAGTTTTTAATGATTAACCCTTGCGAAGGTTCCTAACCTTCGCAAGGGTATTTGAATATCATGCCCATCAACCTCAACGTAACCTTCACCCAACTCGAAAATTTTGGTCACTCACTCCAAGCCCCATCATATCGAATTCCAATTAAACAGACCGAAGATATTTATGAGGCGTTTCAACTCGCGAAGAAACTCGGGTTGAAAGTGACCGCGCGCGGCACAGGCATTAGTTACAATGACGCGTCGCTCAACGGTGGCGGCATTGCGCTGGATATGCGGGGAATGAATCGAATCGAAGAATGGGATCCAGCCACAGGCGTGGTGAGGTGCGAGTCGGGCGTCACGCTCGAGCAGTTGTGGCAGAGAGTCGAGCCTGATGGTTGGTGGCCTCCCGTCGTCTCTGGCACGATGAAAACAACGTTGGGCGGATGCCTCGCGGTGAACATCCATGGCAAGAATAATTTTCAAGTGGGCGCCATCGGCGAGCATGTGATCGAATTTACAGCGATGTTACCCACGGGCGCGCTGGTAACTTGCTCGCCGAGAAAAAACGCGGATTTGTTTTATGCGATGATCAGCGGGTTGGGGATGCTGGGGGTCTTTACCTCCGTCACATTGCAGATGAAACGCATCTTTTCCGGACTGGTGGCTGTGGACGCCTGGCGCGTGCCGAATCTCAGCCGACACTTAAGCGACCTGCGCGAACACGCGCCGACTCATGATTACATTGTCGGCTGGCTGGACGCGTTCGCAAGCGGAAACAGTTTGGGGCGCGGACAGATCCATGCCGCGCGGCAATTGAACGAGGGCGAAGACCCGAACCCGAAAAAGACCGAGGACCTTTCGAACCAACATTTGCCCGATCGCTTTTTCGGCATTGTGCCGAAATCCATGTTGCATTTTTTGATGAAGCCAATGATGAATAATATTGGGATGCGCTTCGTCAACATCGGCAGATATTTGCTGGCGTTGCGCGCGCATACCTTTCGACAATCGCACGATGAATTTCATTTTCTGTTGGATTATGCCCCGGGCTGGGAGCGTTCCTTCGGGCGCGGCGGATTGATCCAATACCAATCGTTCCTGCCGAAGGAAACCGCCGAGGACGCATGGACGGAGATGCTGAAACTCTCGCAAAAGAATGGACTGCCTTCATATCTCGGCGTGACGAAGCGTCACCGCCCGGATAAATTTCTGCTTACGCACGCTGTAGACGGGTTGTCACTGGCGTTGGATTTTAAAGTGACTGATTCGAATCGCTTGAAGTTGGGCGAGATGCTGCAAGAGTTTGACCGCATCGTTCTCGACGCGGGCGGGCGATTCTATTTTGCCAAGAATAGCGAGACAACCGCCGAGTCCACGCGCAGGTTTTTAGGCGATGAAGCGGTTGCGAAATTTAGGAAACTCAAAAAGCGATGCGACCCGAACGGGTTGTTGGAATCTGATCTGTATCGAAGGATATTTTCGTAGAGGTATATTCCGCTTTTCGCGAGTCTGCCCGTTTGTTTACCTGTCTACTTGTTTACTTGTATACAATCGTGCCTGCTAACTCCTCTACCTCTTTCCATGTCTAACTTAATTATTGAAGACCTCGGCTTGATCGAATACGAATCCGCGTGGAAGTTGCAGGACCAATACGCGGCGGAGATCGCGGAAGGCAAACGCCTACCGACGCTTTTGTTGTTGGAACATCCGCATGTGTACACGTTCGGTCGGCGCGGCAAGCAAGAGAATTTACTGTGGGGCGAATCGCAACTCACAGAAAAGGGAATCGCCATCCACTGGGTAGATCGCGGCGGCGACGTGACCTATCACGGACCGGGTCAGTTGGTTGGGTATCCGTTATTGCCATTAAGACCTGTCAGGTCTTCGGAGAACCGCGAATTGCAAAACACCGTGTCCGTGTCTGAGTCAGACTCGACTCTCGACTCGCTGAGACCTGACAGGTCTGGAACAAGAATCCCTCAAGCCGATTACGTCGGCTACGTCCGCAAGCTCGAAAAAGTCATCATCATCGCGCTGGCGAATCTCGGTCTCGCGGCAGGACAACGTCCCGGCTTGACCGGCGTGTGGATTCAAGCGGACGTGCATTCGCGCTGTCCGCGCTGTTCGCCGGAAGATCGGAAGAAGCCAGCCAAGATCGCCGCGATCGGCGTCAAGGTGGATGCGCGTGGGGTGTCGCGTCACGGCTTTGCGTTGAATGTGAATCCGAACATGGAATATTGGGATGGCATCATCGCCTGCGGATTGCAGGATGAGCCGATTGTCTCGTTGGCAGATTTGTTTCCAGAACCGCCTTCGATGGAGCGTGTGAAAGAGGAAATTGTGAAAGCGTTTCGGCAAACTTTTGGCATGTCATTCTGAGCGAAGCGAAGAATCTCCAACACGCCAAGCGAGACTCTTCGATCGCGACGAACGCTCGCTCACGTTGTCCCGATGTTCTTCGGGAGAATGACAACATGATGAACCAACGGGTGATTTCAAGGGTGGAAAATGATTTGATAAACTTCCGCATCGTTTTGACGAGGAGACATAAATATGCTTCAACAAAAAACAAAAATGAACCGCCGCGACTTTTTGAAGTTGATGGGCGCTTTCGCGGGAGCGTCGGTGGTGGTGACGGCTTGCGCGCCCGAGCAGGTTCCAGGTCCGGATCCGACGCGGGTGGTCGAGCCGCCGGTCAACCCGACGGGCGTGCCTCCTGAACCGACCCTGCCTCCTGTCGCGCTGGGAATCATCGCATTGAGTCGTATGGCATACGGAGCGCGTCCCGGCGACTTCGACGCGTTCAACGCGTTGGGCGCATCTGATGACGAGCGTTTGCGAAATTATGTGTCGCAACAATTGAACCCCGATTCGATTGACGACAGCGAATTCGAAACACGTTACGCCGCGGCAGGATTTGAAACACTGCACAAGACGCAAGACGAATTGTATTTCGATCACATCGCCAGCAATCCATATAACTCGAACGACGACGCGTATTGGGATTGGTACAGCAAACCCGCGTATGAATTAGTGGACGCAACTTTTTTGCGCGCAGTCTACAGCAAAAAACAACTCGTTGAAACGCTTGCCGATTTTTGGCACAACCATTTCAATGTTTATTTCTGGCAGGACGACGGCGTGCCAATGCTTGCGTCATACAATCGCGATGTGTTGCGCGCGCACATGCTCGGCAATTTCAGGCAAATGCTCGAAGCGGTGGCGATGCATCCCTCGATGTTGTATTACCTGAATCAAAACAATTCATCCGATGCGGGACCTAACGAAAACTTTGCGCGCGAGTTGTTCGAACTGCACACGCTCGGCGCGGAGAATTATTTTGGGGTGCAAGACCCGAACGCCATCGCAAAAGATGCGAACGGCATCGCCATCGGCTACGTGGACAACGACGTGTACGAATCGGCTCGCGCTCTCACGGGCTGGCGCGTGGATGATGACATTTACGAATACGAAGACGGCGTCGAGAAGACGGGTCGCTTTTTGTATTACAAGCCGTGGCACGATCGCTTCAATAAATTGATCCTCGGACGATACATCCCAGCCGATCAGGAAGATATGAAAGACGGGCGCGATGTGTTGGACTTGCTCGCGTATCATCCCGGCACCGCGCGATTCATCTCGCGCAAACTCGCTCGCCGCTTCATTTCGGACACTCCGCCTGATTCAGTCGTGGAAGCCGCCGCGTCCACTTTTATGGCGAACCTGTCCGCGCCCGATCAACTCAAGCGCGTGGTCGAGACGATTCTACTTTCGCCCGAATTTAAACAGACATGGGGCGCGAAGATCAAACGTCCCATCGAAGCCGCCATCTCGATGATGCGCGCCGTCAACGCGGACTTCACCAAACTGCCCGGCGGAATCGCGTGGATGTGCGGGATGATGGGACAAGCCATGTTCGAGCGGCGTCCGCCCGATGGGTATCCGGATGTGAAAGAGGCATGGGCGAACACGATGTCCATGTTATATCGCTGGAATTTCGCGGTGGGCATCACTGAAAACTGGATGGACGATGAGGAGCAAAAGCGCGTCATCCGCACGGACATCGTCGCGCAGACCCCAGCCGAACTCCGCACCGCCGAATCCCTCGCGGACTTTTGGATTCCGCGCATCCTCAACCGCCCCATGACTGATGCTGATCGTCAGGCAGTTATCACAGTCATGGCGCAAGACTATGGAACGCAGGCTGAACTTCCGCAGGATCACATTGATTACGTTCTGCCCGCGATGGTCGAAGTGATTCTAATGAGCCCCGATTTTCAATGGAAATAAATTAATCCACTAATCCGCGCTAATCTCCACGAATAAAAGAGATTAGCGAAAATTCGCGGAGATTAGCGGATGAGGAAATGATATGCCGACACAAAAATTTACACGCCGAAACTTCTTGCAGGGATGCTCCGCCGCCATCGCTGAACTGGCTGGCGCGCGGTTGACGAACGTTGCGTTCCGTCAGGATAACTCATCAGCGGACACGCTCGTCGTTGTCTTTTTGCGCGGCGGCTGGGACGCGCTCAACGTTGTCCCGCCGATGGCTGGCGACGATCGCGGCTTTTATGAACTGGCGCGACCGAACATCAAGATCAGCAACTTGTTGCCATTGAACGACCAGTTCGGTTTGCATCCCGCGCTCGCGCCCTTGCATGGACTGTACCAACAAGGCAAGATGGCGGTCGTCCACGCGGTGGGGCTCAACTACGACACGCGCAGTCACTTCGACGCGATGGAATACATCGAACTTGGCACGCCGGGGCAGAAAAGCACAACCTCGGGTTGGATCACGCGCCATTTGCAAACGCAAGGCGTATCGTCCATTTTGCCCGCGCTCTCCACGTCGGGCGCGCCATCGTCGCTGTTGAATTTTGTCCCGACGGTGAATCTCAATGATCCCTCCGAATTTTCACAATGGGATAACGGACTCGCGGCTTCGCAACAAGTCGCGTTGCGGCAGATGTACAGCGGCGAGACTCTCTTGCACCGCGCGGGAATCCGCACGCTCGATTCGCTTGGCATCGTCAGCCCGATCGTGGAGGGCGACTATCAACCCTCGAACGGCGCGACTTATAACGACGATGAACTTAGCCAGCAACTCAAAACCGTCGCGCGGATGATCAAACTCGGCACGGGTCTGCGCGTGGCAACTGTGGACTACGGCGGCTGGGACACGCACGAATACGAGAACGACGGGGACGGCGGTTACATCGCGGACTTACTCGGCAACCTCGCCAGCGGACTGTCCAACTTTTACCTCGATCTCGATTCAGGCTACACCGATAAATTATCCGTCGTCGTCATCAGTGAGTTCGGGCGGCGGCTCGTGCAAAACGAATCCTACGGCACGGATCACGGTCATGGCAACGTGATGTTCGCCCTCGGCGGCGGAGTCAACGGCGGGCAAGTCTATGGTGCGTGGCCCGGCTTGCACAACGATCAACTCTACGATCACGCCGACCTCGCCATCACAACCGATTATCGTCAGGTGTTAAGCGAGATGCTTGCTCACCGCTTGGGGAATGCGGATGTTGCGTCTGTGTTTCCTGGTTATGTGCCGACAGGTGAGATGGGGATATTTAGAGAATAAACGAAAACCTTGCGAAGGTTCTCAACCTTCGCAAGGTTCTTCAATTGGAAGAAATCGCGGCTTTCCGTCCATCACGCAGAAATGCCAGAGGAGTGGGAAGAGTTGGATTTGAATCTCCTAAATACGATTTAAGTTGTCCGAATGCCGATGTTATAATCTGTGCCGCTGAGACACCCTGTTTCACCCAGGGTGAATTTTTTTCTCTTGGAAAATGACCCTTGTGCGTTTGGAGAAGTTTTGATGTCTACACCGGCGATGCAGAGATACGCGGCGGAAATCTATAGGTTACAGCAGGATTCGCAATTTGTGGCGTTAACCGAGCTTTCGGAACACGCAAATTCCTCCGCGCAAGCCACGGCGCGTATGGTCGCGCGGATGAAGAAGTTGCATTATCTTGATCACGAAAAATATCGCGGCGTGCGGCTGACAATAAAAGGGGAGAAGATCGCCATGCCGTCACTGCGTCGTCACCGGCTGGTGGAAGTGTTCCTTGTCAAAGTGATGAAATACGGCTGGGACGAAGCGCATGAGATTTCGGATTCATTCGCGTTGGGGGTCAACGATCAAATCGAGGATCGCATCGACGAAATTACAGAACACCCCACGCGCTGTCCGCATGGCGAACCGATACCGTCTAAAGACGGCGTGATGCCCGCGCTGAAGGATGTTAATTTATTGGAAGTTCCGTCCGGGTCAGATTGTGTCATCTCTCGGGTGCGCACTCACGACGGTGATAAACTCCGCTACTTCGCCGATTTGGGGCTGGTGCCCGGGGTAAGGTTTCACCTGTTCAGTTGCGCGCCGTTCAAGGGTCCGCTCAATTTGCAGGTTAAGCCGAACAATCACTTGATCGGGTATGAACTGGCGGGTTCGTTATGGGTGGAAGTGACGAAGTTGGGCGAGGGGAATAAATTGCCTCCGCAGGCAAGATAATTCTTGCGCACATCAGAAAGGCTTCAACTGCATACCATCAGCCAATTACTCGCCTTGCGCGCAGCGGAACCCAATGCGGGGAGAAAAATCGCCAAGATAGGATTCCGATCCCGGCGCGGCATTCAAATTCGATCCTTGCACCGACGAACGCTTCGACACGCGGATGTTGATCTCCGCATCGCCCAAACTGCCTCCGCGCACCACGCGGTTTAGACTCGAACTCGATTCGGGTCCGAACGGATTTTGCAACGGCGAAGTCAGGTAGTAATCGAAATCGTAAAAATCGTTCGTCCACTCAGCCACATTGCCCGCCATATCCAGCGCGCCAAACGGGCTTGCGCCCATGGCATAACTTCCCACACGCGAAGTGTCCGTCACGAGCATGTTGAAGTTGGCAAATCGCCAGTCGGGTTTATCTTCGCCCCATGGAAAAGTTCGCAGATCATCACCGCGCGCGGCGCGTTCCCATTCGGCTTCGGCGGGTAGTCTGCGGTTTGCCCATTCGCAATATGTTTTTGCCTGCCCCCACGTAACGTAGACTACAGGATAATCGTTGAATACAGGATTGCCAAAGTAATTGGCAATCCTCGCTGTTCCGAGATTCTGCGGAGGATCACACGCGCCCGCGCTCATGCACAACGCATACATCGCATTTGTCACTTCGAGTTGATCCATCCAAAACGCGTTCAGCGTCACATCGTGCGCGGGAAATTCATCCGGCGCGGCGCGGACGTCGTATCCGCCCATGTGGAGGACGCCGTGGGGGATGTAGACTTGAGGCATCCCATCCACAGAGGAGACGCGGAAGGTCTGCGCTTCCAGCGTGGATGTGGGGCTGGGCGCAGTCACCTCGGCTGTTACCGCAGGGACGGGCGTGAAGGTCGGCGCGCTTGTAGGCGAGGGCGGCGAGGTTGGCTCAATCGCGGGGGTTTGAGTGGTGTTTGAACATGCCGTAATGAATACAAAGAGAATTAGGAGAATTTTTTTCATGAGGCAATCTCGTAACGCAAAATTTATTTTGCGCCATAGTTTCGCAAGGCGTAGTTTTATGATTCATACAAACTGAAGTTTGCATTACGGCGTCGAGCCGACAAAGTTCAGCGCGTACAACGCGTCTTCATAACCGGGATGGACAGACAACGCCTTGCGCCATGCCTTGATCGCGCCGTTGAGGTCGCCATCGCGATACAGTGCCCAACCGCGCCATAACCAGGTTTCTTCAGACATCTCAGTGCGTTGAAGCGCGTAATCGGTCAGCGCGAGCAGGTCGTTGTTTCTATTCGCGTGGAAGTTGGCAAGGAACGGACCGAATTGATAGCGGAACATCCGCTGGGGCAAACCGAGTTCGCGCGATTTGTCGTATGCGGCGTTGGCTTCGTCGTAGCGCTCGAAGTAGACGAGATTGCTTCCCACATTGAACCACGCAAACGCATCGGAGGGATCCGCGGCTGTGGCGGCTTGGGCGAGTTCCAGCGTCCGCTGGCGATTCAGGTCCGGGTCCCAGTTGGAACCGAGGATCGTCTTGATCTCCGCCTCCTGCTCGGGAAGATACACGACCAGGTATAAATAGTTGAACGGCCTCCATTCCGACTCGAGTTGTTCGTAGGAAATTTTTTTGTCGGGTCCGCGATAGGTATCTTGCGCGGTGAAGGTTTGCGCGGCGTTGTCGTAGCCGGTGAGTAGCAGATAATGCGCCGCCCAGAGATCATCGTCGACCCAGCCCGAATCTTCGCGGTTGAGCGCGGTGGTAGATTCGACGATGACGGGATACGCCGCGGCGAGGAGTCGCTTGAGGGTATCGAGGTCGCCGCCCACGCGGTATTCGATGCGGAGCCAGCCCGCGTAATTGCGAACCCAGAACGCCATTTCCTCGGGGTTGACGTTGCGATCGCCGTTGACGGGTTTGATCACATCGGAAATATCTTTTTGCGATCCGCTCCAGCCGAACATGTGAAGCATCATCGAAAGCGCGGCAGGACCGCAATTGTTGGCGGTCTGTTTTTCATACGGAGGCGAGGCGATGAACGCCTGCGCGGGAGGCGGAGCCAGTGTCGGCGTTGGCGGAATCTCCGTAGTGACGACTCCGCTTGCGCCCTGTGGGTCAGTCGTCGAAGTTGATTGAACAGCGATTGTCGGCGTAGAAATTTTCGTCGGTTGCGGGATCGCCGTCGGCACATCGCCCACAGGGTTGATCATGTTTTTGACGTAGGTGCGCGCAACTTCAAACCGCCACGATAAACGACTGTTGATCGCGGGGATTTGATACAACAGAACGGCAAGCAGAATCACCCCTGCGGCGCTCAATGCAATATTTCTTTTTGTCATGCGAAAAAGTGTACCAGAGGCGAATGAGTCAAATTTAATTCGACCCGCCCCTCCTGCCGTTAGAGCGGCGGAGGGGTCAATGCCCCAGCAACTCAACCGCCGCTTTGACGGCAGGATCGGTCTCGAAGGTGATCGAATCCCATTCGGCGAAGGCTTCCACGTCTGGGATGATCCCCGATTGCTCGAAATTGGTCTCGGAAGTGGCGGAGTAAAATGTTTCGGAGGCGATCCACACCTGCGAGTTGTCGTCAAAATCATAGCCGTGCAAGACTTCCACGTTGCCGAGGCTGGTCTGCCCGACAACTTTGGCGCGACCCAGGTCTTTCAACACCCCGGCAAAGATCTCGCCGTAACTGACGGTATCCTCGCTCACGATGACGATGATCGGCACGGTCTGTGAATTGTTTATCGGGTCCGCTTTGATCTTAAGCGTCCGCGAATCGTTGCGGCTGACGAACTTTCCCAGCGTTCCATCTACGAATAACTCAAAGATCGGGTCCACCACCGAACTGCTCCCGCCGCCGTTCAAGCGCACGTCGAGGATCAACCCATCCAGCGGACCGAACGCCTCCATTGCCTCTTTGATCTGCGGGGGGATCGTTTCATCGAAAAAAGTGGGGATGAAAATGTAGCCGATCTTCGAGCCATCGGTGGTAGGCGCAAGTTGTGAAACGATGTTCAAGTTTCCCTGAATCGACGCGCGAATCAACATAATGTCGCGCGGCGCCTCGCCCGGCGTTTGCACGGTGAGCGTCACCGCCGAACATTTTGGTCCGCGAATTTGGCGCGTAGCGTCGACATCGAATTGCAGGGGAACGCCGTCCACAGCGATAACCTTGTCGTGAGGTTTGATTCCCGCGTGTTCAGCGGGCGAGTTGGGGAAGGTGGAAATGATCGAGATGATCTGCCGCTCGGGGTCGGGCAGGGAGAAAATGCCCACGCCTACATAATCGTTTTCGCCGCGCAATTCCGCTTCGGAGGCTTTCACTTCAAGCGGCGAAAGATAAAACGAATGCTCGTCGCCCAATTCGTTGATCATTGCCTGCATTTCCAGGTAGAACGATTCGGTATCCAGCCCTGCTTCGATCTTGGCGCGGTAGCGCGCCTTGATCTCCGTCCAATCTTTGCCGTTGAAATCGGGGTACACGTATACCGTATCCACTTTTTTTGTGAGTTCGTCGAACACATCCACTTGCAGGTCTTTGGAAATTTCGGGGTTCGGCTCGAATGTGATGGTGGGTTGAGCCAGCGCAAGGTCCGGCGAGATCGTGGCGAACGGCGCGGATGCCTGGCACTCCGGCGGAATATAGGATGGGACCAGCGGGGTCTGCGATGGCGCCAGCGTCGCGATGGGTGTTGCGGTTGGCGCGGGCGTGGCGGTCGCGGGGAGGATCATCCGCGTGACGAAATTGCACGAAAGCATGGATAAAACCAGCAACCCCAAGCCGATGCGTTTTAATTTCATAGTGTGTGTTCCTTTATGCGTTCAAATAATTCACTCACCTTACGCTGTAAAGTCGTAATGCGAGATTTTGCAGGTTAACAATTAAACCTAGCAATTCTTCCACTTCATTTTGAACCACAGAGACACTCCCGAAAATCCTCGGGACATGTGAGTCGCGGAGTTTTTTTACCTGTTTTTCTCTGTGTCTCCGTGTCTCAGTGGTTAGTTTTTTTGCTCGATTAATTTAGAAAAGTTCAATATCTCGCCTTTCAGGTTGTTCTTGAGCAAGAGCGACATGAATGTCGCGTTACGGAGATCAGACTGGCTTCAACTGCGTAACATCAGTAATTCGGCGACAGGTTTCAGATCGACCACCGGCGCGGCGAGATTCTTGACGCGCGTCTTTTCATATTGAAACACGCGCGCGCCTTCCGGCACAGGCTTGGCTTTGCGGTTGAACTCCTCGCGCGTCAGAAAACCAGCCAGCAAAATATCCATGCCATAGATCCAAATGTTACCCCAATCCGATGCGCCGATGAGATGCAATTCGTTTTGCTGGGAACAACGGATGCCCACCCTCGCGTTCGGTTGTGTTTTTGTGTGGATGTACGCCAGCGTGAAAAAATCGTCTTGGATTTCGACTCGCCTGCGCGGCGGGATCTCCACTTCAAGCGGACGAATCTCTCGCCCTTCGACCTGCCCGCCCAACTCCAGCGTGATCGCCTCCTCCGCCTCCGACTTGACGACCAACGCGCCAAGCGGATTCCATTGCGCGGGTTTCATCCACGAGTCTGGCATCACGTGGACCAAATAATGCGGCTGTCCCGCGCTGATGGCTTTCTTCAAATCCTCCTGCGACGCGGCGATGAGACCCGATAAAAACGCGAAGAGATAAATGTCGCTATTCGAATGTCCCTCCGCCGCGTTCTGGTCGGAAGGGACGAGCGCGGGGGCGTTCAATATCACTTGCGGGTTGCGCCTCATCTCTGAAATTTGTTCGCGATGCGAAATGAAAAATGACTTGATGCCGCATCTTCTCCCGCCAAGCAACACGTCGTAATGATCCGGGTTCGTGAACGGAGCCGCGCTCTTCACGTCGAAGGGAATGTTCTGCTCCGAAAGATAGCGTCGAAACGCCAACTCCACCGCCACGCTTGCGACAGTTCTTCGCAACTTGTCATACGGCGACGCGCCCATGCGATTGTACGTGTGTGGCAACGCCCTCAGCGCGTACGCAATCCCCGCCTCGGTCAGGTCGCGGGTGTAGGGGAGGTGGAGGAGATCAGAGGATGAGATCATGGATCAGTCTTGCCAAGAATCATAGTATTGTATGGTTTTGTGTTTGATGAAGAATCTTACCATGATCTGCAGCCCCTCTTTCTCCGCCAACTTCTCCCGTCAGGGTCTGCTTAACTGATGTTACGCACCGTCCCGAAGGTTGGTTTGGCGCAACAAGGTACTTTCAAGGAAACCTTCGGGACGTTCTGCGTAAGGTGAGTTCTTAAAGTCTTTTTCGTACGCGGATACTTCGGCACGGTGAGCGAAAGACGAACCGTCAGCACAAGTTTTACGGAGTAAACGGATTTTCTTCCGTTTTTTACGGAAAAGTCCGTGGCATCCGCGTCCAATGAAGTGGTTTACTGCGACCTTAAGAAAGCCCTGAACAGGGTAACCGATCCCGCGTTGACAAAAACCGCCTTTGAGATAAAATTCACACGCAATTGAGCCGAAGTGGCGGAACTGGCAGACGCGCCACGTTCAGGGCGTGGTGAGAGCAATCTCTTGAGGGTTCAAATCCCTCCTTCGGCACTGTAGCAGGTTGAAATCCGCTGAGAGGCGGGTTTTTTTATCCACCGCGAAAGGCGCTCAGACCGCAAGAAAATCAAAACTTTGTGTTCTTTGCGGGCTTCGCGGTTCGAAAACT
The DNA here is from genome assembly GCA_021462845.1 of Anaerolineales bacterium. GTDB lineage: Bacteria > Chloroflexota > Anaerolineae > Anaerolineales > Villigracilaceae > Defluviilinea. The sequence continues at coordinate 2,804 of JAJTXU010000005.1, read as the reverse complement.
GGGGTGGGTCAGTGGTATAATCAGAGAAAAATCAGGCAGACCTTTCATTACTTAAGACGCGGAGTCGCAGAAATACGTCCTTCGTGTCTTTTTTATGCCGAAATCCCTTCTAACGAGATAAAAATGGCAGAAGAAACCACCCAGTCTGGAAACATCGAACACGTAGATATTGACGCCCAGATGCGCTCGGCGTACCTCGATTACGCCATGAGCGTGATCGTGGCGCGCGCCCTTCCCGATGCCCGCGATGGGCTGAAACCCGTCCACCGGCGTATTTTATATGCCATGCAAGAACTCGGAATGCGTTCGAATTCATCCTATAAAAAGTCTGCCCGTATCGTGGGTGAGGTGCTGGGTAAATTTCACCCGCACGGCGATTCGGCGGTCTATGAGAGTATGGCTCGCATGGCGCAGGATTTCTCCATGCGCTACCTGCTCGTGGACGGGCAGGGCAACTTCGGCTCGATTGACGGCGACGCGCCCGCCGCGATGCGTTATACCGAAGCCCGCCTGCAAAAACTGGCGGAAGAACTGCTTGCCGATTTAGATAAAGACACTGTGGACTTTGGTCCCAACTTCGACGATTCACTCGAAGAACCGCTTGTCTTGCCCGCCCGTGTGCCGAACATGCTCCTCAACGGGACTTCGGGCATTGCGGTCGGTATGGCGACCAACATTCCGCCGCACAACCTGCGCGAACTGGTAAATGCCATCAACTATTTGATCGATAACCACGAGCGGATGGATGATATCCCTGTTGGAGATTTGATGAAATTCGTGCAAGGACCCGATTTCCCCACCGGCGGCATCATCGTCGGGCGCGAGGGAATCGAATCCATGTATGGCACGGGCAAGGGGCGCATTGTCGTGCGCGGTATGGCTCACATCGAAGAAGGGAAGGGCGGCAGGCATGAGATCATCATTACTGAGATTCCCTATCAAGTAAACAAAACAACGTTGATCGAACGCATCGCCGAACTGGTGCGCGATGACAAGATTGATCAAATTTCCGACCTGCGCGACGAATCCGATCAGCGCGGCATGAGCATCGTCATCGAATTGAAACGCGGAGCGCAACCGAAGAAGGTGCTGAACCAGCTGTACAAATACACCTCACTGCAAACCACGTTCGGCGCGCAAGTGCTAGCCCTCGTGGATGGCGAACCGCGCACGCTTCCGCTCAAACGCGCGTTGCAAATTTTCATCGAACATCGGCAAGTGGTCATCGTCCGCCGCACGAATTTTGACCTGGCAAAAGCGCGCGCGCGGCAACACATCCTTGACGGTTACTTGATCGCGCTGAACAATTTGGATGCGGTCATCAAGACCATTCGCGAATCGGAAGATGCCGATGTTGCGAAGCAAAACCTGATGAAACGCTTTAAGTTAAGCGACCTGCAATCGCAGGCGATCCTCGACATGCAGTTGCGCCGTCTTGCCGCGCTCGAACGTTGGAAGATCGAGGAGGAACACAAGCAGGTTGCCGAGCAGATCGCATATCTTGAAGATTTGCTTGCCCACCCGAAAAAGATTCTCACGCTCATCCAAACCGACTTGAACGAACTCGCCGAAAAATATGGCGACGACCGCCGCACGCGCATCGCCGCCGAAGCCAAAGAAGAACTGAGCGAAGCCGACCTCGTTCAAGATGAAGCGGTTCTCATCAGCCTCACCGAGCGCGGCTATATCAAACGCGTGGCGGCGTCGGCGTTTCGTTCGCAGAGTCGCGGTGGGCGCGGCGTGAAAGGCTTCGAAACGAAAGAAGAAGACGAGGTAGTCGCGCTCATCCCCGCGCGAAGCCTCGACACGATGTTATTCTTCTCCGATCGCGGCAAAGTGTACAGTGAGAAGGTCTATCAAATCCCCGACGCGGATCGAACCGCCAAGGGCATCCCGCTGGTCAATGTGCTGGCGTTGAATGCCGATGAGCGCGTCACTGCCGCCATCGCCGTCTCGGATTTTTCAGCGCATGGGTTTTGTATCCTTGCAACCGCGCGCGGCAAAGTGAAGCGCGTGGTCATGGAAGAATTCGCCTCCGTCCGACCCTCGGGTTTGATTGCTGTCAATCTGGAAGACGGTGACCAGTTGGGCTGGGCGCGCGTCACCAGCGGTAAGGATGATCTCATCTTCGTCACCCAACATGGGCAAGCCCTGCGTTACAACGAAACCAAAGTCCGCTCGATGGGGCGACAAGCCGCAGGTGTGACGGCAATCAAACTCAAGAAAGATGACGCGGTCACCAGCATGGATGTGGTCGAAAAAGACGGGTCGCTTTTGGTCGTCACCAGCGGCGGATTCGGCAAACAGACTCCGTTGAAGGAATATTCCCCCAAGGGACGCGCCACCGGCGGCATTGCCACCATCGACCATAAAGCATTGAAAGAGATTGGGAAGATCGTCTCGGCGCGTGTCGTTCAACAGGATGACGATCTCACGATCATGACCGCCAACGGACAGACGATCCGCATCAAGAACAAGACAGTGAAGACGGCGGGACGCGCCACGAAAGGGGTGCATCTGATCAAGCCGCAGGACGGCGATTACGTTGCATCGGTGGCTCGCATTTCCGCGGAAGATATGAAAAAAGCGGGCGCGGCGATGATGGAAGAGGAAAAGCCCGATCCTCAACAACAATTGATTTGAGTAGAGTAGTTAAAACAAAATCCCGGGAGAACGTCCCGGGATTTTGTTTTTGAGGTTCTACCGTTTTTAACGGGATAACTCTTTTCAAACACAAAGGCTTGCATTGAGCTTGTCGAAATGACACGACGGTCACCAAGGAAAACCCAATGAAATCAAGGCTC
>JAJTXU010000049.1 GCA_021462845.1 Anaerolineales bacterium | reverse complement strand
TCTCAATCTTCATTTCCATCGCCGTTTCCCGCATTGGAACTACACTATCAAGCCCCATCCTGTTTGATAGTGTTCAACTTATTTTTGGACAAGTCCTTAGAGTTAAGTGCGCGGGATCTCGCGTCTAATTTGCGAATGTTTTTAGTAATTACGAGTTTATCACTCAGCAGATTCAATTCTTGCAAAACTGTTTTTTCTTCGTTGTAACCCTTCACAACAAATTTGTCAGCTTCATCTCGAATTTCTGGTCGCCTACTTAGGAGTTTTAGAGCATCAAGAAGTCTGTCTGCCAGCCAACTATGTGAATTCGAGGATGCACGTAATACTAATTCGACGTCATCAGTGTCACCAGCTTTGTACGCTGATTTTAACGCGGCACCAAGATTATCATCAACCAGAGAAACATTGTCGGCATAAGAGGCTCTTATTCTTAATTCAAGAAGGCTTAGAGATCTAAATTTTTTAAACTGTTGATAAACATCCTGTCTGAGAATCGGAGAAAAATATATATATTCTGGTGCAACTCTTAACGCTTTATCTGATAGATAAAATGGGAGTCTTGAAATTCTAGGACCATAAAAATTATTATCGCATCCGACTATATTGTCGCCCAAAAAAACAATGTGTGTTGTTTCTACCAGCCCGGCTGTTTCGGGAATCTCTAATGGCGTCAGTTCTCCTTGCATTTCCAACTGAGGCAGATCAGTTCTTCGGATATTTCCCAACGCAATCTTGCAAGGCTTGCCTGTGCTTTCGACCCAACAACCTATCATTTTGCCATCGTTATCAAAGTATCTATTATCGTTCTTGCCATCCTTCCAATTCAACTTACTAATGTATTCAAAAACAGGAGTCGGGTCAAACACTTTTGGCTTACCATTTTGCCCCAGCCCAATATTAACACGGAAAAATAATATGTCACGTTTTATCGTATTAGCAGCCACAATAATCCTCCTAATTTACTTGCTTGTACCGATAACCATTTTTAATATGTAGGGCAAAATACACACCATGTGACGTAGCGTTCATTAGTCCTTGATAAATATGTAAAGGCACATCAAAGTAATGATAAACAGCACCTGAGTTAAATTCTATCTCAAGAATTTTGTGTTCCTCGTCATAACCCACTGATTGGAGGTTGGATGATGATACCACTCGTCTCAGCATGATACCCTTTCTCTTTAAAATTAAACCGCAAATTCCATAGAGGAAATTTTAGCCGAGTTTGCAAATTATAGCAAAGTGAGCATTTCCGAAATATTAATAACATCGAGATACCTTATTTAGAGACAGGCATCGCTTGATTTGTACCTTGTTGGATAAATTCAGAAATATACGGAAAGAGAAATGCGCCAATTGAAATTAGGCAGATCATCGCAAGGAGGGTAATCCCTCCGCCCCACACGGCGAACATTGCGAGTGATCGTCCGTTTGTGCCATCGGTTTTTGTTTCGCGCAGGGCGAGGAATCCAAGAGTCAGCGCGGCAATGGCTAGGATAAAGCCCGGCGGATAACAGATCAACGCGGTGAGCGGGACAGGCAAGAAGCCCGCGCACAATGCGAGAAGGGCGAGAATGGATAAGACAAATCCGAGCAGGGCTTTGCGATTGAAGGAGGAGATGGGAACGAGTTCGGGAGTCATGGTCAACCAAACAATTAAGCCATGTCACCCTGAGTGGCGCCTCGCGCCACGAAGGGTCTCTACAATAGTCTCAGAGATTCTTCGCTTCGCTCAGAATGACATCGTGAAAAGTGAGTTAATAGATACGACGGCAGTTGAACTGCCGTCGCATCTGGTTCAGTCGGGGCGATAGGATTTGAACCTACGACCCCTTGCACCCCATGCAAGTGCGCTACCGGGCTGCGCCACGCCCCGAATGATTCGTTGTGGATCTGACATACCGACCCTGGCGCTGTCAGCGCCATGCGCTTACCGATACGTCATCCTCCGAACAACTAGGGAAAAGTCCCCGGTGACAGGGCGGGATTATAGCCCCGTTTCACTTTTCTGGCAACACAACACGTTTAGCCACAGAGCGCACAGAGACCTTTGAGATTTTTCTCTGAGTTCTCTGCGGGCTCTGTGGCTTGCCAAACGGATTGCTTCCATCCCGCAATGACATTCAGGATTGATTATGCTACAATAGAAAAACTCGTTTGGAGTTTCCCATGGCAAACATGATCGAAGTTCAAATAGACAGCGTCCGCGTCCACTTGATGACGCCCAACCGATTGGTTGTGCTGAAACAAGTTAACGAAGATCGCTATTTACCCATCTGGGTAGGCGTGTATGAAGCGGAGGCGATCACCGTTGCATTGCAAGAAGTGGAAGTCAGCCGTCCGCTCACGCATGACCTGCTCAAGAATGTATTCAACGCGTTCAACGCGCGCATCACGCGCATCGAGATCGTCAAACTTGAGAACGATACCTATTACGGCGCGATCATCGCGGATGTGAACGGCAAAGAAATTCGCATCGACTCGCGCTCTTCGGACGCCATCGCGTTGTCGGTGCGGGCGCATGTGCCGATCCTCGTCCATGCGAGTGTGATGGACGTGGCGAGCATCGTCCCTGAGGTGGAGTTGGCTGAGAATGTTGCTCCGCCTCCCAAAGCCGAACCAGCTCCCCTGTCGAAAGAAGGAGCCGAGCGTTTATCCGTCTTCGAAAATTTTTTGGATAAACTCGATTTCGATAAGCCCGATGAAAATAAATCCGAGGACGACTCGTCAGACAAACCGAAAAAGCCCAAGAAAAAATGACAGACTTTCTGCCTAACGAAGATATCGCCCCCGCCACGTCAACGGCAGTGCCGCATAGCCGCGAAGCCGAAGAAGCCGTCGTTGGGGCGGTGTTCATTAACCCTGAAGTGTATTACGACGTCGCGCAGTTTTTAAGCGCGGACGATTTTTACATTCACAAACACAAGTGGATCTGGGAATCGTTCACGAGCCTGCACGAGCAACGCATCCCCATTGACCTGTTGACTGTTTCGAACGAACTCGACAAGCGCGGTCAACTCGGCGAACTCGGCGGACCCGCGTATCTCACCGCGTTGGTGAATCAAGTGCCGTCGTCGCTCAACGCCGAATCATACGGACACATCGTGGAGGGACATTCGATCCGCCGCAAGATGATTGACGCGGCGAACAAGATCGCTTCGATCGCGTATAACGAGAAGACGAACGTTGACGATGTGATGGATGAGGCGGAGAAGGCGGTCTTCAACGTCAGCGAACGGCGGCTCAAACATGACCTTCAGCCGATCTCCAATGTGTTGAGCGAGTACTACGACCGAATTGACACGCTCGCCAAACGCCCCGATGAAATTGTTGGTGTGCCGACGGGATTCATTGATCTCGACAAAATGTTGACGGGGTTACAGCCTTCTGATTTGTTAATCATCGCTGGTCGTCCTGGTCAGGGTAAAACGGGTTTCTTGCTTTCGATTGCAAAGAACGCAGGGTTGACTCACAAGAAACATGTTGCCATTTTTTCGTTGGAAATGTCGAACGAGCAAGTTGTGCAGAGATTGATCGCGCAAGAGACGGGCATTGATTCGCAACGTCTGCGGACAGGGAAATTGCAAGAGAGCGAGTGGCCCCTGTTTACGCACTCCATCGAAGTGTTCGGCGACACGCATATTTATCTCGATGATACGCCTGCCATTACGCCCTTGCAGTTAAGAACAAAATGTCGCAGACTTCATCTTGAGTTTGGTCTCGACCTGATCATCATTGATTATCTCCAACTGATGGGCGGAGACACACGCACGGATAATCGCGTGCAGGAAGTTTCGTACATTTCGCGCAATCTCAAAGTGCTGGCGCGCGAGTTGAATGTTCCCGTACTTGCCGCGGCGCAGTTGAGTCGCGCGGTGGAGCAACGATCCGATAAACGTCCTGTGCTTTCGGATTTGAGAGAATCGGGCTGTCTTACAGGCGAGACACTTGTTACTCTCGACAATGGAAAGCGGATTCCAATCCGTGAATTGGATGGGCGGTCAAACTTCAATATCTGGGCGTTGAACCCGAATACATACAAATTGGAAGTTATGCCCGTCAGCCGCGCGTTTTCGACAGGCATCAAGCCAGTCTTCAAAATGAAAACGAGACTCGGCAGGGAAATTCGCGCCACAGGCAATCATAAATTCCTGACCATCCATGGCTGGAAGCGACTCGACGAGTTGCAGCGGAACAATCACCTTGCGCTCCCCCGCCAACTGTCTGCGACAAACCGCTCACAAACCATGTCCAATGCGGAACTGGCATTGCTGGGTCGTTTGATCGGCGATGGCTGTACCCTTCCGCGTCATGTCATTCAATATACAACCCATGAAAAAGACCTGGCGGACACGGTCGCCAACCTTGCCGTTGAGGTCTTCGGCGAAGAGGTCAATCCAAGAATCTCCCCTGAAAGACAGTGGTATCAGGTTTATTTGAGTTCAACCCGTCATCATACGCATCATGTCCGCAGCGCGGTTACGGAATGGCTGGAGGAGTTGCGCGCGTTTGGGTTGCGGTCTTACGAGAAGCGTATTCCAGCGGAAGTCTTCGAACAACCTGAACATGCTATTGGCGTATTTTTGCGTCATTTGTGGGCGACGGATGGAAGCATTCAACTGGTGAAGGGGAAAAAGACCCGCCCCATTGCATATTATGCGACCAGCAGTCAGGGGCTTGCGTATGACGTTCAATCTTTGTTGTTAAGGCTGGGTATCAACGCCATCTTGAAACGTGTCCCTCAAAACGGGAAAGGACGCGACCAGTATCACGTCACGATCACGGGCAGACCTGAACTTGAAATCTTTGCCGCCAAGATCGGCGCTGTCGGCGCATATAAACAAGGCAGGTTATCAGAGGTCCAAGATTACATCAAAGAGCACGAAGCCAACACAAACCGCGACGTAATTCCGAACAATGTCTGGCGGATGCACGTCGTCCCTGCCATGCAACAGAGCGGGATGACAACCCGCCAGATGCAAGCGGCAATCGAGACTCAATATTGCGGCACGGGTCTTTACAAACAAAACGTCAGCCGCGAGCGCGCCCTGCGAGTGGCAAACGTGGTGCAATCGCCAGAGTTGCAGTCGCTCGCTGAAAGCGATATTTATTGGGACTCGATCATGTCGATCGAGCCTGATGGCGAAGAACAAGTCTACGATTTGACTGTGCCAGAACATCATAACTTCGTCGCAAACAATATCATTGTCCATAACAGCCTTGAACAGGACGCCGACATCGTGATGTTCATCTATCGTCCCGACCAATACGAGAAAGATACAGTGAAGCAGAACGTCGCAGAGATCATCGTGGCGAAGCATCGTAACGGTCCCGTTGGGAGCGTGGAGTTGGTGTTCCGTGGCGCGTTGGCGAAGTTCGAGAACGCGGCGACGAGGGTGTTTAAGCCAAATGAGTGATACGGGTTACGGGTTACGAGATACGGAGTACGAAGTACGAAGTATTGCTTACTGCGTATTGCATACTGCGTAGTTGATAGTGATGAAAACTTTTCGCGGATTTACCGACTCGGAAACATTCACCTCCCTGCCAGACAAGTTCTTTCATGAGTTATTGAAAGAAGTTGACGATGTTGCGGAGTTGAAGGTGACGTTATATTTTCTGTGGCGCGTCGAACACATGGACACTCCGTTTCGGGCGTTGACGAAGATGGACTTCGGCGTGAAAGAGTTGGGGCTGGGGGCGGAGGAGATCAAGCGCGGGCTGGAGAAAGCCGTCAAGCGCGGAAGCCTGCTGACGGTCGAGAAAGAAGCGGTGGTTTACTTCCTGTTAAATTCTCCGAGGGGACGGGCAGGCATCCAAGCGATTGAAAGTGGACAGTGGAGTCCGTCCGCATCTGCGCCGCCGATGGAGCGACCGAATGTGTTTCGGCTGTACGAGGAGAATATCGGGCCGCTGACGCCGATGATCGCGGACACGTTGAAGGATGCGGAAGAGACGTATCACGCGGAGTGGATCGTCGAGGCGATGGAACTTGCGGTGAAAAACAATAAACGCAATTGGAGATATTGCGAAGCGATTTTGAAACGATGGAAAGATGAAGGCAGGCATGGAAAAAAAGATCAGCGCGACGCTCGACAAGGTTCAGAGCGCTACACAAAAAGCGAGTTCGCCGAATACCTCGATGGATAACGTCGCGCCGATGCCTCGCACCCTGCTCGGCAAACCCGATTGCCCACACTGCGGAGGCGTGGGCTTCTTGCGCGTGGACGTGCCGCTTGGTCACGAAAAGTTCGGGCGGCTTGAGCCGTGTGTGTGCCGCGCGAATGAGATCGCAGAGAATGCGCGACAACGCTTGTATGAGATGAGCAACCTTGAGAGGTTGAGTCATCTCACGTTTGCGAATTTCAGCGCATCGGGCAACCCCAAAGCGGAATTCGTCTCGCCGCAGGAAGTGGCGAGTCTGCGTGACGCGCTTGACGCATCGGAAGGTTTTGCAAAAACGTTGAACGGCTGGTTATTGCTCGAAGGCTCGTACGGATGCGGCAAGACTCATCTCGCCGCGGCGATTGCGAATGAATGTGTGCAACGCGGCGTGCCGACGCTGTTTATTACGGTTCCTGATTTGCTCGATTCACTTCGCTTTGCATACGCCGACCCCGAAACGACTTTCGAGGAACGCTTTGAAACGATCCGCAACGCAGACTTGCTGGTGATGGATGACTTCGGCACGCAGAACGCCACGCCGTGGGCGCAGGAAAAATTATTTCAGATCATCAATGCCCGCTACATCAACAAACTCCCGACAGTCATCACCACCAATTTGATTTTGGATGAGATCGAAAGCCGCATCCGCTCGCGTTTGCAGGACGCGGACTTCGTGAAGTACATCCGCATCACCGCGCCCGATTTCCGCCGCCCCACCGAGACGAGCAACCCAGGCATCTCGATGCTGTCGCTTTCGCACATCAAGGAATTGTCGTTCGGCAATTTTGAAACTCGTCATGATGATATTGGCGAAGAGATTGTTACAACTACTACGAAAGAACGACAAGATCGATACGGTAGATCATTCAAAGATAAAGAAATTGTGCGCGAAAAGGTCACTGCGCAACATGTCAAACGTCTTCACGAAGCACTTGATGCGGCTGTGCATTTCGCTGAGAATCCGAATGGCTGGCTCGTGTTTCTCGGCGGCTCACATTCTGGTAAAACACATCTTGCTGCTGCAATTGGGAACTACCGTCTTCTAGGAGGCGGGCAAGTCATCTTAACTGAAGTTTCGACTCTGCTCGACTACCTCAAAGCCACCTTCCGCCCCAACTCGGACGTGACGTTTGACCGCCGTTCCTATGAGATCCGCACCACGCCCCTGCTCATGCTCGATGACTTGAAAGAAAGCGGCATCTCTTCCGTGTGGGCGGAGGACAAACTGCACCAGATTCTGAACCATCGGTATTATGCGAGTTTGCCAACAGTGATCACATCCACGCTTGACCCTGACGGTTTTGCGAAAAGTTATCCGAGTCTGTGGAATAAGTTGCTGGATACGAGTAAGTGTCAAATCTGCGTGATTGATATGCCGCCGTATCGGAGGGTTGGTAAGGCAAAGAAGGCGGCGAAGAAGAGTGGAAAAGGGTGATGGTACTTAATTGCCCAAGTTGCAAAAAAGAAATCGAGTTGCAGCAGAAATACTTCTATCATGCGGGTTTCAGCAACCAATGGTTCTTATATTGTGACAAAGACTCAAGTACCTTAGAGTTCGGTAGCTATAATCCCAACTACGAACGAATCGTGGGATCCAAACATCCTTGGAGTTTAACAGCCAAAGAAAAAGCCAAACTCGAAAAGCATTTGGCACCTTGCAAATGCGGAGGACGTTTTCGATTCAATGCCCCACCACTTTGTCCGTTCTGCAAATCTAGCTTAGCATCTCTCCTTCCCGATGACATTCACTTCATTGAGATCGGTGAGATAATAGACGCAGATCAGAACGAGAGTGTCTGGCTTTTGAACAATTTGGAATGAATATCATGTGTTCAACTTTACCCTGCTCCATTGGCAAAATAAGACTCTGCTATTTGCGATATAATGAAATTTGGAGATTGAACCCATGACCCAATTTAATCGCATCACATTCGATCCCATGGTGATGGGCGGACGCGCCTGCATTCGCGGACTGCGGATTACAGTCGCGTTGGTCGTGAATCTCGTTGCCAATGGAATGAACGCCCAACAGATCGTGAAGGACTATCCTTATCTTGAAGAGGAAGACGTCCGTCAAGCCTTGCAATACGCGGCATGGCTCGCAGATGAATCAATTCAGATTCTGGAACCGTCTGCCGCATGAAGTTTCTGGCGGATATGGGCATTTCGCCGCGCGTTGTCGCTGCCTTACGCGAACGCGGACATGAAGCAAGTCACCTGCAAGAACAAGGACTCGGCACAATGCCTGACGGGGAAATTCTTGCAAAAGCTCGCACAGAAGGACGCATACTTCTTACTCACGACTTGGATTTTGGGGAATTGCTTGCGGCAAGCGGCGGCGCTCTTCCAAGCGTAATTATCTTTCGACTCAAAGATATGCGCGCTGAAAACGTCAATCTTCACCTATTCAGCATACTCGATAAACAATCTGCCGCGCTCGATAAAGGGGTGGTCTGTTCTGTAACAGAGCGCAAAGTCCGCATCCGCGAATTGCCCATATAAATCAATTTAGACCAACCGATGTATGCGGTGGTTTCGATACGACCTGCGACGCTTCGACTTCCACTTCGCCTTCGCTCAGTGTCCGCTCAGCGCGGCAGGTCTACTCAACCACCGATTTATTTTTAAAATCATCAACCTGATTGAAAACTCTCCTCAACGACGCTTATATCAATCTGCATAGCCTCATCTGGAATAATCCCTCGCGTCTTGATATAAAGCGGCAAGAATTCAACTCGGTTTAGGAGAACTACTGAATGTTACCCACCTATTTACTGTCCCTGCGCGAGGGACTCGTGAGCGATCTACCATCCATCCGCAACGATTGAGCGGCATGGAAAGGTTATAATCACGAGGATGGGAAATTTGGCAAAAGCCGAGGATCAGGTAAATGAGAGACAGAAGCGATCCTTCAATTCAATATCCGAGATCAAGCAAAGCATATGTATTTATATACATGGAGGTTAGATGACAACACCCGCACCGACAATTTCCGAGATTCGCGAATATCTTTCAGGCTTCTTGCAAGAAGGCGGCGAGAACTGGCAGGAGGAAAACGAACGCTATCTAGACGCCCACGCGCATCGTTTTCATGAATCCCTGCGCTTGATGCCATCCGCAAAACCGGGCGAGAGGCTGTTAGAACTGGGAGCCGCGCCCTACTTCACCAGCCTGCTGTTACAAAAATACTATCCATACACTTTGTCGCTTTCAAACGCAGTGATCCCCGGGGAACCCCTGGAAAGTTCGATCAAACTCAGCAAGCCCGCCATCGGCGAGGAACATGTGTTTAAGTATCAAACTTTCAATGTTGAATTGGATCGTTACCCATACCCCGACCACAGTTTCGATACCGTGTTATGCTGGGAAATCATCGAACATCTGGCGCTTGATCCTACGCATATGCTGCTGGAAATCCACCGCGTGCTAAAACCTGGCGGCAAGTTATTGATTACGACCCCCAACGTGCTTGTATTGCGCAACATCCTTGCCCTGCTCAAAAACAGGCAAAATATCTATCATCCCTATTCGGGGTATGGCGTGTACGGCCGCCACAATCGGGAATGGACGCTGGATGAATTGACCCAAATTTTATCCGGCTGTGGGTATTCGATCCGCGCCGCCGAAATTGTCGACACCTATGCTCATCGCGGGTACTCAAAGATATTAAAACGTTTCTTCCCATCTCTCCGTGACATGCTTGTTGTTCTCGCGCAGGCAGAAGATCCTACGCAACCGTACTATCCGGATAATCTCTACACATCCCTGCCTAAAAACTATTTGAGCGAAAATCCGATACCCAGCCGACTACAAGGTCCCTGATCTTCATTCGCGATGGCATAGACTTGGGCGAGCAAAGGAAAAACTTTCAATAGTTTCAGCGGCTTCCCGCAATGGGAGGGGCTATGTTGGTGTGTAAAGCCACAGAGTTCACACCGTTCGTGCCGCGAGTGGCGCCCTGCGCCACGAGACGGCAGAGATTTTGAGTTTTTCTCTCTATTGACTCAGTGTTCTCTGTGGCAAAGATATCTTTTACACAGTGGTTCGCCACTCCCTCGCAATTACAAAATTGACTCAACCACACCCCTGTGGTACACTGCCGACACAATTCAATAGCCCTGCAAGGCGCTCTTATCCAGAGAGGCGGAGGGAACGGCCCGCTGATGCCTCGACAACCTATCAACAATGTTCTCATTAGACTAGCGTTGAAAAGGTGCCAATTCCTACAGACGGATGTTCTGGGAGATGAGAGGGTTTCAAACCAAAAACTGATTTGCCCTTTCTGCTCGTCTGAAAGGGCAAATATTTTTAAAGGAGTTAGAACACAATGAGCAACACTTTTATGACCTCCTCCAAACTGATGTTCACGTCTGAATCAGTGACGGAGGGACACCCCGACAAGATGTGCGATCAGGTCTCGGACGCGGTGCTGGACGCCTGCCTTGAACAGGATCCGCGCTCGCGCGTGGCATGCGAGACCGCCACGAAGACCGGCTTCGTCATGTTGTTGGGAGAGATCACCACGAACGCGAGCTTCAACTATGATGCGCTCGTCCGCAAAGTGGTGAATGAGATCGGCTACGATTCGAGCGAAAAAGGATTCGACGGCAACACCTGCGGCGTGCAAGTCGCCATCGCCAAACAGTCCGGCGATATCGCCATGGGCGTGGATAAAGCCCTCGAAGCCAAAGCCGGTGAAATGACCGAAGCCGAGGTGGAAGCGGTCGGCGCGGGCGACCAAGGCATGATGTTCGGTTTTGCCTGCAACGAAACACCCACCCTCATGCCCCTCCCCATTTACCTCGCGCACAAGTTAACCCGCAAGCAGAGCGAACTCCGCAAAGACGGGAGCATTTCATGGCTGAGACCCGATGCGAAGAGCCAGGTCACCATCGAATATTCAAAAGGCAAGCCCGTCCGCGTGGACACGGTCCTCATCTCGACGCAACACGCGCCGGATGTTTCGCAAAATGAAATTTCAGAGATCGTCACCGAACAGCTCATCATGCCCACGCTTCCCGCCGATATGGTGGACAACAAGATCAAAGTATTTGTGAATCCCACCGGTCGATTCGTAGTGGGCGGTCCCATGGGCGACGCGGGCGTGACCGGTCGCAAGATCATCGTGGATACCTACGGCGGCATGGGGCGTCACGGCGGCGGCGCATTCAGCGGCAAAGACCCCACAAAAGTAGATCGCTCCGCGGCGTATGCGGCTCGCTACGTGGCGAAGAACATCGTCGCGGCAGGGCTCGCGGATCGAGTCGAAGTGCAAGTCGCTTACGCCATCGGAGTCGCGCGTCCGCTTTCGGTGAACGTGGAGACCTTCGGCACCGCTAAAATTGCGGATGAAAAGATCGCCTCTCTCGTGGACGAGCATTTTGACCTCCGCCCCGGCGCGATCATCCGCGACCTCGGCTTGCGCCAACCGATCTACCGCAAGACAGCGGCGTACGGTCACTTCGGACGGGACGATATCGAATTCCCGTGGGAACGAACCGATAAAGCCAGCGCGCTGAAACAAGCCGCAGGGTTGTAATTAAACGAACAGTCCCTGATCAGCAGGTAAACCAAACCGTCTTCTAAATTTTGGCGGACCCTTGAGAATCAAAAAAAAAAACGGACAGTCAATAGACTGTCCGTTTTTTTGATTCTTATTTTTATTACGGCGTCGCCGTTTCCGTTGGGCTCGGAACGATGATGGTCGGCGTCAGTGTTGGGTTGGGCAATACTCCATTCTGCGCCGCAAGCCCGAAGTGGATCGCCTCATAGTCGAGGAACGCGTCTCCGTTCGCATTGTTAGACTTCAAGAGAATGCGTATCTCGCCGTTGGACGAAATATAGCGCGAAATGTACGGCAGTGTCATCAACTGCTTGCGCCATTCCACCGAGCTATCCACATTGGTGGCGCCGATCGTGAGCCATTTCTTTGATCTCCAATCGTACAGCGCGATGGTCCAAACCTGCACCGAGGGGCCCGGAGATTTATAGTTGAGTTCCAAGACCATGCCGGTCACCTGCGAACGGTTTATATCCGCTGGGATGAAAAACGATTGGTATCCTTCGTACACGGTAGACGGCGTCTGGAAGGCGACATACGCCTGGGGATTGTTATCCGCTCCCTTTTGGTCGAACAGGCTCAAACTGGCGAGTGAACCGGTGACCGATCCTTTGTTGGTCGTCCAGGCGGTCGGGAAGACCGTTCTGATCAGCGGCGAACCAGGGATGGTGGTATTCGTCGGCAATGGGCTGATCTGTGTTGGCGTGTTCGTTACCACAGAAACAGGCGTGTTCGTTGCCACAGATATGGGTGTATTCGTATTCACCGGCGGATTTGTTACTCCGATCACAGGAGTGTTGGTGATGGTCGGTAGACTTGTTGCCGGCGGCAGAGGCGTATTCGTAACCGTCGCGCTGGGAAGCACGATGCTCGTAGCGGTTTCCGTATTCGCAACAACAGTGGTCGGCGTGGATGTGAACGTACTCGTCACCGGGATGGATGGCGTGCTGGTGGACGTTGCCGCCACAACGGGAGTGGCGCTCGGTCCCGCCGTTGCGGTTGGTCCGCCCGTCCCATTTGCCGCCTCAGCCCGGGCAATCACTTCGATCTCGCCAAGGGCGGCGGCATTGCCGCTCACCGAATTGAATTGAACGCGCACAACGCGGGTGAACACTTCAGGGAAATCGACATTCGTGCCTGTGTCGGTCAAAGGACCCGAGTTTTTATTGGCTACTTCAACGGTCCCTGCCGCATCGCTATACAGGCGGACAGTGGCATCCAACACCTTGTTCGATGAGTCGAAACTGGCAGGGTTATACAATCGCACCGTGCGAACCGTCACCGGAACGGGGAAGGTTAGGGTCACCCATTGCGCGCTGGGGTTGCCGCCGCCGCTTGACCAATAGCGCGGGGATGCGCCGTTGGGGATGCTCAGTTTCACGCGGCGGTCGTTGATACCGCTGGGCGAGCCACTGCCTGTCGAGGATACCGCCACGGTTGCGCCGGTGGCAAGGTTGGTCCACTTGGCGGCTTCAGCATTGGGCACATCGATCATGGTATGCCCGGCATGACAACCGACACACGCAGTTACTGCACCGGGGCGTCCATAGTTTTCGCCTGCCACGTGCGCCGCGCCGGAGGATTCAAAGTAGAACTTGTTATTTCCAACAAGCGGAACTTCATAGCCGGGCTGGGCAGAACGGATCTGCTCGAACAAAGGCACGTTTGCCGGGCTTTGCGCTGTGACGGAACCATCCGGGTTGATCTGTACTTCTTCGAGCAGGATCGGCCAGTCGAAGGCTTCGATGGAGCCGGTCTGTTGGGAACGCTGGTGGTCGATGTAAAAGCGGATGGTGTTCGCCGAGCCGACAGGCATGGCGTTGAGAATATTCACATCCACCGGCGCATTGAAATACACGTTCAACGCCTGGAAGGTGAACGTCCCGTCGGTGTTATAGGGACCTTGCGCCAGCGGGGGAAGCAGGCTCGGGTTTTGGGTGATCTTATCGCCAACCACCGGGGCAGAGCGAGGGCGAATAGCGCGCGCCCGCAGTTCCGTTGTGCCGGCGTTATCGTACAGTTTGGTCAAGCCACTGCCATCGGCATTGATGATGTACAAGCCATAATCCTGGGTCGCATCTTGCGCCCACGAGATGACCACGCGCCCATCCGGCAAAACATCCGGCTCGCCGGCGTAATTGCCAACGTAGACGCCGTACGAGTTGGGGTTTGTCTTCACGAACTGTTGCACGCTTTCGTCGCGCGTGGTAATACCGATGATATGAGAGTATCCATTCGGTCCGCGTTGATAGCGGCGGATTCCGCCAAAGCCTGCGGCTTCCGTTCCGTTCGCCATCGGGAAGAAGGTGGTGTAAATGGAACCATCCGGCGCGATCGACCCGCCATAGGCATGGTTGACATTGCTTCCGTTGAACGTGGTGTTGGATTGACCAGCAAACTGTTCGAGGTCGGTTCCATCGGGGTTGATGGAGGCAAGGAACCAGGAGTTGCGTTCCATGTTGAACTTACCGCCAGGCTCGAAACAGCGCGCGCCGGAACTGTTGAGGGCGCACAAACCGTCTTTCATGATGTATCCGCCGCGCGGATCAGGGATGGTTCCCATGTCATTTGTGGCAACGCGGTGATTGCGCCACCAGCGCGAAAAAACGATCTTCCCGGTCAACGGGTCGACCATCGGACGATCCGCGCCGTTGCGTTCCGAAGTGATGCGATGCAGGTTGGACCCATCTCCGTTGACAACATACAAATTGCTGGTGCGCGCCGCGCCATACATGCCGAACGAGGGCCAGCGCGTGGACGAGAATACAACGCGTCCATCCGGAAGCCAGGCTGGGTCGGTGTCGTCATAGCGCGAGAGCGAGGAAGCGACGCCGCCAAACTGCGACATGTTCAGGTTTTGATCGGCGAAGGTGAGTTGTCTCAACCCTGTGCCATCCACATTGATAACGTAAAGCCGCCAGGCGCCCGGGTTATTCATCGGATTTGACGAATAGGAACCGTTTGCCAGGCCGGCAAACACGATCTTTGTGGCATCGAACGAAACATCCGGCGCATTGACGTCGATCAGGTTCATAGACGCGGCGGTCGGATTGGCGCCGTCGATCAGGGTGCGCAGAGTGCCGTTCGCTTCACGAACGATCAATTTGCCTGGGGCGGCAACTTGGAAGCGGCTGTAAGGCATCACGCCCGGCATTGAGCCACCAGCAGGATAATAAACACTTCCGTTTGTTGGGATCTTGCGCGAGACGAACACTATCGCGTAACTGAGCGACTGCTCACTGGCGCTGGCTTGCGCTGGCGCCACTGCTCCAAACCCTGTGGAGAGAAGCATGAGAAGGAGCAAGCCGCAATTTACGACTTTCCTTGCAATCTTTGTCGAAATAGTAAACATGGAACCTCCAAGAAATGAATTGCCTCACGTGTGGGCAAACCCTTTTCGATCAGGGTATGCCTAAAGGTTACATGTCAACCACTCGTATTGAAAGTTTCGCTAAGCAAAAGTTACAAACATTTTTGTAAGAGTTCCCCGAACGAAAGTACTGGGCAGACCAGAGTACCAGTTCGCCTCGTTTGAACCGCCTAACAAATACGCAAAGTGGAAAAGTCGATCCGATTCCCCTAAAGAAAATGGGTGTTCTAAAACCTTTCCGCCGACAGCGGAATCAAATCCAACTGCGTTGACTCCCCCCTCGCCAACTGTGAAACCAATTTGCCGGTGATCGGTCCCAGTGACATGCCGAGCATGGCGTGCCCTGCCGCCACAATCACATTTTCAAGTTTCTTCGCGCGCGAAACAATCGGCAACCCATCGGGTGTGCACGGGCGAAGTCCGCGCCAAATTTCGATGACCTTTGCCTCCGCCAACCCAGGCAAATACTCTGACGAGGCAGTTTGCATTGCCGCCACCCGCCGGGGATTGAACGAAAAATCCAGTCCGGCGAGCTCAAGCGTCCCTGCGATGCGAAGCGCATGACCCAGGGGGTTGATCACCACACGCGCCTCCGAAAACAATAGGGGCAGGCGCGGCGTCACCGGCGGATTTTCCACGGTAACGCTGTATCCCTTGGCTGGTTGAATCGGGATGCGCGCCCTCAACGCCCGCGCCACCTGCGGCGACCACGAACCACTCGCCAGAATGATCTGCCCAGCAGTGAACTCGCCACGCGTAGTGTGAACTTTCGTGACGCGCCCGCTATTGGATTCAAACCCAATCGCCTCGGTCTTTGTGTGGAGTTGGGCGCCTAACCCTTGAGCCTTTTCCGCCAACCCAACGACAAAGCGTTGCGGGTCGATACGCCCATCGCGCGGATAATACACGCCGCCCACAACCGATGGTAACAGCGCGGGCTCGAGTTCGAGGGCTTCGTCGCGGTTCACCATACTGACGGGAATCTTGAACTCTTCGAAGAGGCGCGTTTCACGCCGCTCTTTTTCAAGCGCTTGCTTTGTAAGACATACCAGCAATGAACCTTTGCCCTCGAAGCCGAAATCAAAGCCGACAGTTTTTGCAAGTTCTTCATACAAGGCGCGGCTGGCAAATAACAGATCGCGCAAGACCGGCAGTGATTTCAACATCTGCCCTTCGCGGCTCGCCCACACAAAACTCGCCAGCCAGCGGATTAACTCCGCATCCATGCGCGGCTTAACGTAAAACGGGCTTTCAGAGTCGAACAGCCAGCGCAACCCAGCGCCCAGCGCGCCCGGCGAAGCCAACGGCACGGCATGGCTCGGCACGATCAACCCGCCATTGCCATACGAGCAACCCGAAGCGATCTCATCCTTTTCGATGAGCGTGACCTGCGCGCCTTGTTGCGCCAGAAAATAGGCTGAACACACGCCGATCACCCCCCCGCCAACGATGAGCACATCTGTTTTGGAATCCATCAAGTTATTATAGCAAATCACGCATCAATATCGGATCAGCGAATAACGTAGGGTCATCGCATTAGAAAGTTCCGACATCAAAGCCGAACCTGTTATCCACTAATCCTCACAAATTTTCGCTAATCCACAAGAAAAATTCGCGCAGATTAGCGGATAAAAAATCCAAATGCGATGACCCTAGCGAATAACGCGTTGGGATTTGCCGCGATTCTGGACATGGATCACACGGATTACAAATCAATAACGAACCGCTATTCAACAGGATTCAACATCAAACTCCTCCAAAAAGCGATTATCATTATCGCAGTCCGCAGGCGGGAAAACCCTCCTTCGCTTGAAAACAGGTTGCGCATGCTCAACAGCATCAAAAAGACGTACAACGGGTTTCCTTCACTCTTTTGGGTCGTTGCCTTCACGCTGTTCATCGATTCCATCGGCAGCACGCTCCTCTTTCCCTTCTTCGCGCTCTACATCACCGAAAAATTCGGCGTCGGCATGACGCAGGCGGGCATCCTCATCGGCATGTCTTCGCTCGCAGGCATCATTGGCTCCACCATCGGCGGCGCATTGACAGACCGCTTCGGACGCCGCAGATTAATCCTCTTCGGTTTGATCTTCAGCGCGATAAGCAGTCTTTCTTTTGGGCTGGCAAACGACATCAATCTGCTCTACTTCCTCGTCATCCTTGTAGGTTTGCTCTCCCGCGTTGCCGCGCCAGCCCAAGACGCGATGATGGCAGACATCTTGCCGGAGAATAAACGCCAGGAGGGGTTCGGCATCACGCGGGTTGTCTTCAATTTTTCATGGATCATCGGCACCGCGCTTGGCGGGTTGCTGGCAGAAAAATCCTTTTTCTCCCTCTTCGTCACCGATGCGATCCTCAGCAGTCTCGTCGCACTCATCTTATACTTCAAACTGCCTGAAACCCAACCCGCGCACCATACAGAGGCAAAGAAAAGCGAATCCTTGAAAAAAACCTTCGCCGATTACCGGATCGTCCTGCGCGATGCGGGGTATATCTCATTCACTGTGGCTGGCATCCTTTCTCTACTCGTCTATCAACAACAGTACAGTTCATTGCCCGTCTACCTGCGCGACACACATGGGATTGCCCCGAATATCTACGGCGTTATGTTATCGATTACCGGACTAGAGGTCGTTTTGCTCCAATTTTGGATCAGCCGAAAAATTCGAAAGTTCAATCCGTTCCTCGCCATGACCGTCGGCGTGTTGTTTTTCATGGTGGGCTTCGTCATGATCGGGATGATCCGCGACATTCCGCTATTTTTAATTGCCGTAATCATCATCACCATCGGCGAGATGATCGTCTTCCCCACCAACCGGGTGATCGCCACCGGCTTCGCCCCCGCAGACATGCGCGGACGTTACATGGCGATCTACGATCTCGGCTGGACACTACCGGCAACCATCGGTCCTGCCGCGGCGGGGTTGATCCTCGATCACTACAACCCAAACTATTTATGGTACCTCGGCGGGTTGTTCTGCGCGCTATCCGCGTTTTGGTATTACCTCCTTCATTTGAAACTGGGGGCTGAGCCTCGCTTCCAACCAGCCAGCGACGAGTAACCGGTCAACTTTCAAGTCTTTGAGAGCCTCCATAGAGTCTTTGAGAGACTCATGCGCCTATGCTGTGAGAAACTTCAACCCGGAGGCGCCTCATGAAAACCATTTCCCTATTTCTCGCGTTGATCAACTCCATTGTAGCGGGATTATTGCTCGCTTTTACCCTATCCACCACGGGGATTCGAGCAAATGAGATTCTATGGTTGGCAGCAAAAATTATTGCAGGAGCGAGCGTTATCTTCATCGGCATGCTCACGTGGGTCGCGTGCGCGCGTACTGTCGCGCCGGGCATCCTTCCCATCGCTGGGCTGTGCCTCGTAATCCTCGGAACCGCCACCCTCGTGTGGACATTCCAACGCGGATTATTTATCGGTCACATGGAATACTCAATGGCTTTCTTCGGCGGCAGTCTCCTCCTTCAAGGCCTGACCTCCCTGCTCGGCTTTGCCAGTGACTCGAGAAGCATGGCGGCATCATAGCAATTGTGTACAATGCGAAGATGAATTTCAAGCCGCTCACCCTTCTCCTGCTTCTTGTTCTGACCTCCTCCTGTGCGCCGAATCCACCGGGACAAACCGCCTCTCCCTCCATTACGGCTGTGGACTCACCCTCGGCAATTCCCGCCGCCCCAACATCCACCCCTTCGCCACTCCCCACAGACACACCATTACCCACCGATACCCCCATCCCAACACTTACGCCCACACTGACGCCGCTCCCCACCGTAGAAAATCTATCCGCCACAGTAATCGCGGACAAACTGAGTTGCCGATACGGTCCCGGCGCTGAATACCTTTATCTATTCGCGTTCAACGCCACCACAAAAGTTAAATTGATCGGGCGAACAGACTCCAACAATTGGGTATGGGTGGCAAACAAAGACCAAAACAACCGGGATAATCATTGCTGGGTAAACGCAAAATTCCTTGAAATCCAAGGCAACCCGGGACAACTGCCCATTGTGTACCCCGGCCTGAAACTGCCGGTCTCACCCTATTACCCCGGTCCATCATGGGCAACCGCCGAGCGCAGAGAGGACGGCAAGGTTGTCATTTCGTGGGAGCCGGTGCCCATCAGCCCGGGCAAATACGAAGACGAGAACATGCAACAATACCTCATCGAAGTGTGGCGATGTGAAGACGGGCAGATCATCTTCGAAACGCTTGGCACAAATATCCCCCTCATCACCGTGGATGTGGATGAGCCGGGATGCAGTGTCGCGTCGCATGGACGCGTATTCGTGCAGGAAAAACACGGCTATGGCGGACCTGTTGAAATCCCATGGCCCCCGGCAGTGACGCCCTAGTACATCTTGGCATACATGAATCTTTGGAATAAGACCAGGCAAATTCTAATGCGATACCCTAACCCTGCCCGGGATGCAGTACAACTACATCCTGAACAAGAGCATATTGATAACTGCTACCCCGTATTCCTCAACCCAGCCGCGATGCCATTGATGGTGAGCGCCATCACCTCGCGCAGTGACCTTGCCTCCTCGCCGTCCTGATCGGATAAAGCGCGCAAGCGGCGCAGGGTTTCCACTTGGATGTAGTTCAACGGGTCCACGTAAGGGTTGCGGAGTTGGATCGCCTGCTGGGTGACGGGTTCCAATTCGAGCAAAGAGGTGTGTCCGCTCACGGTGAGGACAACGTCGCGCGTCCGTTCATATTCCGCGCGGATGGAGTTGAAGATTTCATCCGCCAATTTTTTATTCGGCGCAAGACTCACATACAAAGCGGAAATATCCATATCCGCTTTGAGCAGAGACATCTCTGAATTGTTGAGCAGGGTTCGGAAGAACGCCCAGCCCTCGTACATTTCTTTGAGCAAGCCCGCATCCTTTATCGAAGCGAGTCCCGCGCCGAGGCTGTACCAACTCGGCAGGTTGAAGCGGCTTTGCATCCACGAGAACACCCACGGGATCGCGCGGATCTGATCCACCGCGCCAAACTTCGCCCGTGAGGCGGGACGCGAGCCGATCTGCAAGCGTTTGATCTCATCGAGCGGCGTTGCCGACTCCCAAAATTCGATAAAGCCATCCGTCTCGTAAACGAGGGTGCGATACGCGCGTTTCGCAGTCTTCGACATTTCATCGAGCGCGTTCCGCCATTGCGACGGGATCGCTTCTTCTTTTTGCGGCGCCGAAGCAAGGATGACCGCGTTCGCGATCTGTTCGAGATGACGATGCGCCAGATCGGGGTTGGCGTAGCGCGAGGCGATGATCTCGCCCTGTTCCGTGACGCGGAAACGCCCGTTGATGCTCCCCGCTGGCTGGGCGCGGATGGCATTGTTGGCGGGTCCGCCGCCGCGCGCGATCGTCCCGCCGCGACCGTGGAAGATAGTGAGTTTAATTCCGTGCTTTTTAGCGACGCGCGTTATTTCCTCCTGCGCTCGATACAACGACCAATTCGCCATTAAGTAGCCGCCGTCTTTGTTGCTGTCGGAATAGCCGATCATCACCATTTGTTCGTCGTTGTGAGATTTCAACTGCTTGCGATAGGCATCCGAGGTGAAGAGAAGTTCGAGGATAGCCGAAGCATCCCGGAGGTCCTGAATCGATTCGAAGAGCGGGACGATCTGCGGGATCGTTTTGCATCCAGCCCATTTTGCAAACAACAATACGGTCAACACATCCGCCGCCGAATGAGTCATTGAAATCACAATCGGACCCAGCAAGTCATGTCCATACACATCGCCCGCGCGCCCGATCAATTGAAAGAGCGACCAGGTTTCCGCGGTCCCCGAAGTAACGCCTGGTTGTTTGGAAAGATTTGGAGTCGGTCCTTCGAGCAGGCGGGCAAGCAGCGTTTCGCGTTCATTCGAGGGAAGATTCTCAAAATCGCTTTCGAGATTCAACGCGCGCAGAATTTCGCTCAACGCGGCGTTCAAGC
This sequence comes from Anaerolineales bacterium, assembly GCA_021462845.1. Taxonomy (GTDB): domain Bacteria; phylum Chloroflexota; class Anaerolineae; order Anaerolineales; family Villigracilaceae; genus Defluviilinea. The sequence goes on along the minus strand of JAJTXU010000049.1, from coordinate 3,045 downwards.
GCGTCGAGTCTTCGCGAACATCGAGCCGCGCGGTATGCAAGCCAAAGATCCGTATTTTTTGCAGAGCCGTTTCCAATTCATCGCGAGCGATATTCGACGGGAGCGCGGAGGCGATCAACTCCAGCGGCTCAAGCAGGCGGCTCGCATCAATACGAGCGCGATACGGATACTGCCCAAGCAGATGCGCCTTCATATCTTCATGCGACGCCTCCGCAAGATCGTTCGTCAACAACGCGAGAATAAGACGATACGGTTCAGTCGCATAACGCTGTTCGATGTATGCCACATGCGGAGGAAACGGTCTCTGCCGTTCGATCCATTCCATCAACGCGGGCGGAGGCGGGATGCGATTCGAACTCACGCTCAAGCGGCGGCCCAACTCTTGAAACATGCGGCGATGATTTTCAACCGCAAGCCCGCGATGCAAGCGCAGGGTTTCCGCCGTCACTTCAGAAGTCACAAACGGATTGCCGTCCCTGTCGCCGCCGATCCACGAAGCCAGTTTTAACCACGCGCGCGAAACTTTCAAACCCGGATAATACGTCTCGATCGCGCGTTCAAGATCGTCATACAATTTTGGAATCGAATTCCATAAATACGCGTCCACATAATACAAGCCCGTGCGCGCCTCGTCGGTCACGGTCAACGTATCTGCGCGGGCGCGGTCGGTCAGCCATAACGTCGAAATCTCGGCGTGAAGCGACTTCACTGATTCATCGCGCTCGCGCGCAGAGATCGAATCTTCGTTGAGCAAATGAAGGAGTTCCGCGATGCGCTCCGTCTTCGAGAGAACCGTGCGGCGGCGCGCCTCGGTGGGGTGCGCGGTCAACACCAACTCGATGGATAACTCCTCAAGCAAAGCGGACATCTGCTCGCGCGTGACCCCCCGCTCTTGCAGAATCCGCACCGCCTCACCCACCGACTCGCGGACTGGTTCGGGATAGGAAGCCTCCTCGCGCTGACGGAGCAGTCGCACGCGCTGATTCTCCTCCGCGAGATTCACGAGGTCGAAATACGCGGCAAACGCGGAGGCGATCACACGCGCCCCTTCATTCGGCAAAGCGGATACCTCGTTCAACAATCCCTCCGCCGCGGCAACGTCTCCGCCGCGCCGCGCCTTCGCCAGCGCGCGAATCCGTTCTTCGGTCTCGAATATCGCGGGGGACTCTAACTCGGAAATAGTCTTGCCGAGCAGATCGCCCAGCAAATGAATATTTTGCGAAAGTTCCATGATACGAAGTATACGCCCTGTTCAACCTGCGGGAGATTTTGAAATTACGTTGATGAAAATAACCCCTATCAGGATGAGGACAATGCCGACAACGCGCGCCCAATCCAACGTCTCGCGCCAGACGATCATCCCTGCGATGACGGTGAGGATCAGCCCCACGCCAGACCAGATCGCGTACGCCACCCCGATGGGCATCGCTTTCAACGCCAGCGACAACAGATAAAACGACGCGCCATATCCGATCACGACCACGATGCTGGGGACGGGTTTGGTGAATCCGTTCGAGAGTTTTAGTGAAACTGTGCCGATCACTTCGGAGAGAATAGCGAAGAAGAGAATGAGAAAGGTTTGCATAGCGGTTATTTTACTCTGCCTTAAGAAGAACTCATTAAGAATGATCATCTTGCTGACTAGCCCTACAAGGAATCAATCACCTGCTCGTGTAGAAATGAACTCACCGTCGGCTGGGCATTGCTCCACGCGCTGGAACACGCTACGAGTCATTTGGGGCAGATTCAGATCGCACGTCAATTGTGGGAGCAGAAGAAGAAGAATAACCAGACATGACATGTCTCCGCAAAAGCTTGATTAATTGAGACCTATGCCTATGTAGTCGTTATGGCTGGCAACGGTCATAATAAGACATGTCATGTCTTATAGGCTATATAATAGAACTCATGCCCACCAACCCAGACCCACTGCAGTTTGGAAACTTTTATCACATATACAATCGCGGCAACAACCGTGAAAATGTTTTCATTCAACAACGAAACTATGCTTATTTCATGGATTTATGGTGGAAACACACATATCGGATTGCAGAGACATATTCTTATTGCCTTTTGAAGAATCATTTTCACGCTACAGGCTATATCAAGGCGAAAGAAGATATTTCTGTTGAAGGGAAAATAAAAGAGCCAAGTCAATACTTTGCCAACTTCTTCAACGCCTACACGCGCGGAGTCAATAACGCAACAGGCAGAAGCGGGATGCTATTTGAAACTCCGTTCAAACGAATCCCCATTACCAATGAAAAATATTTGATGCAACTGATCGTTTATATCCACCAAAATCCCCAAAAGCATAAGTTTGTAGAAGATTTTCGAGATTGGAATTTCTCTTCCTATCACGACTTAATCGGCAACAACCCCACTCGGTTACAAAGGGAGAAAGTATTAAATTTGTTTGGAAGCAAGGAAGATTTTATAAGAATACATCACGAGATTCAACCATTGGTGGGGTTTGACGAAGAAGAAGCTTAAGACATGACATGTCTCCAAAGGAGTCTGATCAATCAGGATCATTTTCCACGCAATCGGCTTTGTTAGCAACGGTCCTGATGAGACATGTCATGTCTGATTAACCCGCTCAAACTGCGTTTCATAAAGTTGAGCATACAGCCCATTGAGCGCAATCAACTCGTCGTGTGTTCCCTTCTCGACGATTTGACCTCTATCCATCACCAAAATTAGATCAGCCGCGAGAATCGTGGATAGGCGATGGGCAATCACAATCGAAGTGCGCCCTGCCATGACTCGCTTCAATGCTTCTTGAATCAACGATTCAGATTCGGAATCGAGATGGCTCGTCGCTTCGTCTAAAACTAAAATGCGTGGGTCTTTCAAAATCACGCGCGCCAGCGCGATGCGTTGTTTTTCGCCGCCGCTAAGACGGTAGCCGCGTTCACCCACGATCGTGTCGTAGCCGTCGGGCAGGTCCATGATGAAGTTGTGGATGTTGGCGGCGCGCGCGGCGGATTCGATCTCGGCTTGCGTCGCGTCAATTTTCGCGTACGTCAGGTTCGTGCGGATGGT
>JAJTXU010000048.1 GCA_021462845.1 Anaerolineales bacterium | reverse complement strand
GGGGTACACCCGGTCACATCCCGAACCCGGCAGTTAAGTCCGTCAGCGCCGATGGTACTTGGAGGGCGACCTCCTGGGAGAGTAGGTCATTGCCAAGGGGCTTTTCTTAAAAAAGCACACGCGCAGTCTATCCAACTGCGCGTGTTTCATGTATAATTAATCTTGCAGTTCGGTTGACGGGCAACGCCCGATTACAAAAGAGGAGCGTGAAGCGCGCGGTTTGATCTTGCGATCATTTTGTCGTTTCTTATTTTTTCAATAGACCCTCAACCGACTCTGCATGAACGCAGAGTTTTTTATTCCACGCGGGAAGGAGGTGACTTCGTTTGGCATCCGTAAATCTTCGTAACGGCGAATCGCAAGACTCGCTGTTGAAACGCTTTCGCAAAAAGGTCGTCAAAAGTGGCGTGCTTAGCACCGTCCGCCGCAAACGCTGGTTCGTCTCCAAGAGCGAACAGCGCCGAATGGAAAAGAAAAAAGCGATCCGCCGCATCAAGCGGCGCACCTTCACCCGCGACGGCGAGTGAAACAAGTAGAAAGAGACACTATGGCTAAGGAAGAAGATAAAATTCGCGCCGAAGGACTCGTGATCGAGGCGTTGCCCGGCACCCAGTTTCGCGTGAGGCTCGATAACGGGCATGAAGTGCTTGCATACCTCTCCGGTAAAATGCGCAAACACTACATCCGCATTCTGCTCGGCGACCGCGTCGCGATGGAAATGTCGCCGTACGACCTGACGCGCGCGCGCATCACGTTCCGCCAGCGCAAGAACGCGCCCATGCCTGTGCAAGAATAGCCATCCCTCCTTTTTCATTGATGGAATTGAAACGGCTCCCGAATTTTCGAGAGCCGTTTTCTATTTTAACGGATTGGAAACACGTTTCTTTTCGCGAAGGCGGTTGGTTCGCCCTACCCCGAGCGGAGTCGACTCCCGCACGTGCGGCAGAAACGATCTCCGGAGGCGGCGCGCGTGCCACATTGGTGGCAGTAGATTCCCTCTTGCGATTCATCCGTTGGAGAGCCTGCGCGTTTACCGCGTCGTTTTCGAGAGTTGGACGAAAGCGATGCGTTAGATTGCAGAGATCGACGATACAAGATCAACGCAAAACCGATCATCGCAAGCCCGATCCCGCCGACAATCCATGGGAGATTGTCCAACGAAACCCGACCCACCGTATCCTCACCTAATGGCTCAGACGGTTGCACCTGACTCTCCGTGTTTGGGGATGTAAGCGACTCTGTATCTCGTTGATATTCCAACTCCATTTGATAGGAGTGTCCCATCTTCAGGTTGTTTTTGTTAATGGTCGCTACGAGGAACTGACCATCTTGTGAAGTCGCAAAGGCGTTGGCGGGATCGATAATTACCTCGTCGCTATCGGCGGGGATGCTTAGCGTCAGGCGGAACTCGTTGACTTGATAGTCGCCGAACCATTTGTAAACAAACGATCGTTTGTTACCCTCACGCGAGATAGGTTGATAGTATTCAATGCGATAAGGGGCGTAGAAATCCACAGTCAACGTAATAGTTTGCCAGTCGCCTTGCTGGGTTGGCGTTTCAAAAGGGGCGTTGATCAACTGCCCATTCGCATTATATGCCACCGCGGTCAAGTTTCCCTCCTTCGGGAATCGCAACGTTACTTTAGCGGGGAGCGGCGTTTCTGCCGACACGACAAATTCATTGATGATCAGCATGCTGGGCTGGTCATATTCCGCCCATAGTTCGATGCTGAGAAAATCCAATTTGACATCTCCCTGCGCGCGCGCTTCCGATGGAAAAACCAGTAGGAGAGAAATGAGAAAAAAAGCATACCACTTTTGCATTGGAGACATTCAGACACCTCTCCCCGAATCTTACCATAGAGCTAATTACGCGTTATTGTCGTTCTCAAGGTTTGAATTTTTTAACGCGAATGGCGCAAATAGGCGAACGGCGCGAATAAAACCCAAAAAATTGCGAAATTCGTTCCTTCGCAGTAATCGCGTTCAAAGTTTTTTGGTTCTACCGTTTTTAACGGGATAACTCTTTTCAAACACAAAGGACACGACGGTCACCAAGGAGAACCCGGTGAAATCAAGGCTCTTTTTCCCCCTTTGTGTACTTTGTGTTGAGGCTCTTTCCCGTTAATTACGGGAGAGCCACTTTTTTTCAAGTATCTTTTTGAGAAAGCCGTATTCACGCGCTGCCGAGCGCGTGTACAATCTTCCAGCAGGCGAGATTGGCGGGAGTTTCGACGCCGTGTTTTTCCCCGGCGCGTACGACCGCTCCGCAGATCGCATCTATTTCCGTGGGCGCACCGCGAAGGATATCTTGGAGCATGGATGATTGATTCGCGGCAGTCTTGCGCGCCACTTCTTCCGCCATTGCTATGGGATCGTCGAAGGGTAGTTTGATCTTTTCCGCGCGGGCAACTTCTGCCACTTCACACGCTAGGTTCGCCATCATCTCCCGCGCGGATGGGCGGTTCAGCAACTCGCCGTTCGGCACGCGCAGTAACGCCGTCAGCGGGTTGATCGCCGCGTTGACGACGAGTTTTCCCCACACAAGCGATTGCGCGTCTTCGACGAGACGCACATTGAATTTGGCGGAGGTCAACGCTGATTCGATCGAGTCAAGTTTTTCGTGATGTTGAATTGTGACGACACCCTCGCCCCCCGCGCGCACCATGCCCGGCGCGATGAGAGTTGCTCCGGTGGTTGTGCTTCCTAAAACAACGCGAGAATGCTTCTTAGCCACAGAGATCACAGAGTTCCTTGAGTTTTTTTCTCTTTTCTTCTCTGTGTTCTCTGTGGCTGAATGATTCAGAATTTGGGCGAGAGTTTCGTAATTGCCAATCCCATTTTGGAGGGTGACTGCGAGTCCGTCGTCTGCAAGGCATTCTGAAAGTTGACGCGCGGCGCGTTCGGTCTGCCATGCTTTGACCAGCACAAGCGCGTATTTTGTTCCAACGCATTCACGCGGATCATCGGTGGCATGGACTTTGAACGTTGTTTCGTTTCCGCTTGAATCGACAATGCGCGCGCCATCCTTTTGCAGGGACGCGATTCCCTCCTTCCACGTGCCGAGCATGGTAACGTCATATCCCGCCTGCGACAAACGCGCCGCGAACAATGTGCCTAACGCGCCGGTGCCGAGGATTAAGATGTCCATGATTTCGCAGTACGAAGTATGCAGTATAAAAGTAGACAGGTAGACACGTGACTTACATGTTTACTTGTCTACTTGTCTACTTGTTCCTTGTTTACCTGTATGTCAGCCAACCTCTTTGAACAGCTTGTCCCACTCCGCATTGTCCATCTCCACGATGTGTTCTTGCGCGGGGAAGCGTTTCGATTCAACATCCTCGATGAAGTCGCCGAATGCTTTTTGCATCTCGCCATGGAAGTTCGCGTACTTCTTGACGAACTTCGGCGTGAAGCGGTCGAACAGATCCAGCAGGTCGTGCGTGACCAGCACTTGACCGTCACAGCCCGCGCCCGCGCCGATGCCGATGGTGGGGATCGAAATCTTCTTCGAGATCAATTCCGCCAGCCGCGCGGGGACAGACTCTAGCACGATGGAGAAACAGCCCGCCCCTTCGAGAATGAGCGCGTCTTCCACGAGTCGCTTCGCGGCGACGGCTGTTTTGCCCTGCGCGCGGAATCCGCCGAGTTGGTTGACCGATTGCGGCGTGAGTCCCAGATGCCCCATAATGGGAATCCCCGCGTTGACGATGGAGCGGATCGCATCCGCGCGTTCGCGCCCGCCTTCGAGTTTGACCGCGTCCATTCCGCCGTGCTGGAGGAATCTGCCCGCGTTGCGCGTCGCTTCCTCGACGGAGACTTGATACGACATGAACGGCATGTCTCCGATGAGCAGGGCAGACTTGGCTCCGCGTGAGACGGCGCGGCAGTGGTGGAGCATTTCGTCCATGGTGACGGGAAGCGTGTTTTCGTATCCCAGCACGACCATTCCGAGCGAATCGCCCACGAGGATGGAATCGACTCCCGCTTTGTCCATCGCCAGCGCGGTGGGATAGTCATACGCGGTGAGCATGGTGATGATCTCTCCGCGTTCCTTTTTCTGGCGATAGGTAAGCGTGGTGACTTTTTTGCGAGCGGCAGGCGCGCTGGTGGAAATTGGTGTTGCAGACATGGTATCCTCCGATTAATGGTAGGAGCCGTTTGGTGCGGTCGTCCCCTTTATAGCCGCGGTGGACAGGCTTGGGTGAATTTTTCCGTCGCGTTCACGCAGAGCGGATACGCGCGGTGTTGCTTCGCAATTATTCCACATTTTCCCTTTTTCGCCTATAATAAATTTATAAGTGATGCTGAAGCCGCCGAGAGCAAGATAGATAATAGAGGAGAATTTTCCATGAAACGCATGTTTGGCTTTTTGATCGGTATTTTTGTTGGTAGTCTCGTCGGTTCGACGATCGCGCTGTTGATGGCGCCTGAATCGGGCGAGGAACTGCGCGGGATGATCCGCGCGCGCGGCGAAAACTTCTTCAACGATGTGCGCCACGCGGCAGACGAACGCAGGATCGAGTTGCGCCACCAGTTGGAGTCCATGCGCGCGCCGAGAGGGGAGTAGCATGGAGACCAGCGCATAGGGGAGATGCCCATCTTTGTAGTTGCGCGAAATGTTATAAAATGCTCCACCCTCTGGATATTTTTCCTATACCCTGACCATGCGGCAATAATTTCTATAGTTAAGCCTGCGGACTTTCCTCGCAGGCTTTTTTGTTTGTTATAGATTCGACCCGCGCGACCTTGATCCACATCGTGCGACATTTTACTCTTTTCTAAATTAATCGAGCAACAAGTCTAACCATGGCGATACAGAGAAAACCAATTAAAAACTGAACTTTATCGGCAATAAGCCGAACAAGACATTTTTGGCGCTGACTGCGAAGCGCGCAGAAAACGCAGATTTTTTTCTTAACTTTGCGTTGGGGATTTGATTCGTTTCTCTCTCGCCCTGAAGTTGGATTACCGCATCCATAAGCCTGATACACCCCGCAGTTCTACTCATCGTCGTCGCAATTCGGATAAACGCTGTCGATTTATCTGAAGAGTTGATTTGTTTCATCAACATCTCGGAATTCCTATGATCGTTTTCTCTTCCCAAGGTTAGGACTCTCAAATCCTATCAAAGTTTTACGCTGATTGTAAATGAGAGTGGTTAGCAGAAACGACGTTGTATTCCTTGGGTTGTCCTTCGCAAAGTTGGAAAGCGCGATATGTCGCGCGATTGTTCCCGCTTTGAAATGGAGATCAAATGAGACACTATAAACAGTATCTGCTTGGGTTCGTGTTAATCGTCTCGCTGGCGTGTGGCAATTTGCAAATAGAGCCAGGCGCAGCCACGTTGCCAACTTCGGTTCCCGGCGCAGTCAACACCCATATTGCCCAAACTGCGGAAGTCGCATACACACAGACCGCCTTCGCCGCATCACCCACCCCGAGCCCGACTCTAACGTCAACTTCCACACCGACGGCAACGGCTCCCATGCCGACGGAAACGCCTCTCCCAACAATTTCTGTTCATATTGAACAGGCGCAACTCGACTCAGATTCCTTGCTCATCTCTGGTCAATTAATGGGAACGCTGGCTGAGACAGGCGTTCAGGGCGTCGCAACATTGAGCCTCTTTGATTCTCAGAACAATAAACTTCTTGAGCAAGCGGCGCCTTGCATCGGAACGCCCTATGAAGCAGGCAAACTCTGTCTATTTGTATTTTCAATTTCAGATGTTCCAGCCGACTTAGCCAGTTACGAAGTGACGGGGCAAATCTACATCAGCAATGGCTTGATCTTGACCGGTCAAATAGAAAGTTCTTTGGCTGGAGAAGAGACGCAGGCAAATGTCGCTAAAGGTAACGCAACGCAAGTCTCCTCGCCATCGCCACAGCCCGTTCAACCTGCGGTATCCATCTCAAAGAAAGATGTTTCTGTCCATGCCTCCTTTTCTTCTCTTTTTTACAGACCTGAAAATGGCTCGTCTTTAAACGTCGATGCAACCTATTGGGGCGATCCCGCTGTAGCGAACGCGGCAAATCTCGAACTCTGCTCTTCCATCGTTGAACAGCGAGTGTATGAATCGGGAAAAACCGCGCAAGTCGTCTTAACGGACGAATGCAAGGATGCGTACTTTTCAGGATCTGATAAGTCGGCAAGGGGGTCCAACGATTTTTACTTCAAGCCTTCAGGCTATAGCTTTGTTTTAGTTGACAGCCCCGATGGACGCTATCGAATTTCGGACATTCGCGCCTCGGTCTACTTGAAACAGAATCGGCAAGTATTGGCGACTTCAGAATCATCGCACCGCCCCGTGCCAGTGCGCATGGTCAGCGCTTCGTTTTCTTCCAACTCGCAGGCGAATGCCACAGTGGAGAGCATGGCTGGGCAAGGTCAAACATACGACCTTGCGCTCAGGGTCTACCAAGTTGAAGGAGATCCGGACGAAACCTTTTGGAGTTCCATCCTGCTCTTCCTCCCTTGCTTGTTGCCAGAAGTTTGCGATGACCGAGAGCAGGTTGGCGAATCTTTCCAACCAATTGAACTTATGCCTGGCAAAGATACGGAAATTTTCGCTAATTACTCCCCCGCCCCAGTTTCGGAAGAAGGAAATTTCATTACAGGATATGAAATGGTTGTCTTTTTTGAAGGTATTTTTATCGGTAGCGGAGAATAGATTTCGATTTTACGTTTGCGCAATATATGATTCGCCGCTGGCATGAGACTGCGTAATGCGGCATCAATGTCGCGCTACATTCTTTGCAAAATGTGACTCACCGCCGTGGACGCTGGTCCGCCGAGGGATTGAATCAACGCGGTCTTTGCATTCGGGATTTGATTCGCTTCTCCCTCACCTCGAAGCTGGGTCGCCGCATCTACAGCCTGATACACGCCTGAGGCTCCGCCTGCGAAGCCGCGCGCTTTCATGCCGCCCATCGTCGCGCAGGGGATTTTTCCCTTCAAACCAATTTCATTATCTGCGGCTAACATCCAGCCTTTGCCCTTGATCGCAAACCCGACTGCTTCGAGTTGTAACGCGGCATAGATGCTGAACGTGTCGTGATATTCGAACAGGTCAATATCATCCAGCACCGCGCCGACTTGTTTCATCGCCTTACCCGCGGAGATTTGCGCTGTGTCGAAGTACAGCATGTCTTTGCGATCATGCAATGCAAGCGTATCCGATGAAGAAGCCGAGCCAGCGATTTTCACTAGCGGATGTGAGAAATTGTTTGGCAATAACTCTTGGCGGGTCAAAACAACAGCCGCCGCGCCGTCCGCGTTGGGAGCCATATCGAACATGTTGAGCGGATCGCTGACCATCTCCGCTTTGGCGTATGTTTCAGGCTTGATGGCTTTGCGGAACATCGCATATTTATTTGCGACGCCGTTTGCGTGAGCGGTCAATGCAAAACCTGCAAAGCCGTCTTTGGGGACGTCGTACTCGTGCATGTAGCGTTTCATCAACAATGCGGCTTGCGCGGCGGGAGTCAATCCCTGCACAGACTCGAAATCCGCATCGCCTGTGGTGGCGAGCGCGGCATCCACGCCTGAACCGACCTTATCCGTAAATTTTTCCACGCCGAGGACGAGCGCCACGTCTACCAATCCGCTTTTAATGGCGAGGTAGCCTTGCCGCAATGCCGCGCCGCCCGACGCGCCTGCCGCTTCGATGGTGACGGCTTCGATGCCAAGCAAGCCCGCGTAATCCGCGATCAATGCGCCGAGATGCGCTTGATTGGAAAGATTCGGCGCGAGCATGTTGCCGACGAATAACGATTGCGGCTTAAGTCCGCCCGAATCTTTGACCGCGTCTTGAATGGCGGCGAAGGCAAGGTCGCGCAGACCAATGTCCCAGTGTTCGCCGACTTCCGTTTGTCCGATACCTGCGATAACGACTTCTGTCATGTTATGTTGTCTCACTTTGAAGTAAAAAGAAATTCTGTAGGTTCATCGGATGGATAGGTGACCGATGATGGTCCGATGAGCTTCAAGTTGCTGTCTTTTGGCGCTTCCATGCGCAGTGTCACGGGATAGTCTACGCCGCCGGGGACGGTGATGAAGGCATGACCTGTTTTGTCGGTCAAGCCGCCGGTTTCGAATCCGCCTTGAAGCGTGACAATAAGAGTCGCATTCTCTATGGGCGTATCTTCCGAGTCGATTTCACCGTTGCCGTTGATATCGAGATATGCGGAACCTGAGAAAAAGGCGTCTACGATGGGTCGGACATCAGGCGTTGGCGTGGGGGAGAGGAAGTTACAGCCCAGAATGAGCAATGCGAAAATAAACATGGCGGTAAGTTTTAGGAACTTCCTGTTCCGACTCTTGCCGACTTCCGTTTGTCCGATACTTGCGATGATTACGTCTGTCATGTATCCTCTAATTTGCCAATACTATGCTTTGGCGGAATAATTTTGCCTGTTGAAATTTATCAGTACAGATTTTCAGGATTTTCAACTGTGCGCAAAGATTTAGCGATTGCTCGTCGTTTACATCCCATGCGTGGACTTGTATCCCCTGTTTTTGAATCTCAGATACTACATCTTGTGTAAGTTGGGTCGGGTGCAAATGAACTGCCCGTGCCTGTGCCAATCGTGAGCGGTGAATGGCAAGGTAGGCGACAACATCCAATTTCATCCAGCCTTCTGAACGCGGAAATAATAAATCGGTTGGGATTTTGGGGCATTCTTGTTGAAAATTACGAAGCAATAAAGGCTCGTATGATGTAATTTCAACGTTGTCCCAAATGCTCTTATGGTCGGACAGTACATCAGCAATAATTTTCGCCGATTCGGGTTCAGGTCCTTTGATCTCGATTTCCAAACCGATCTTTCCGCCGATAGCGTCTAAAACCTCAGCAAAAGTCGAAATTCTTGAATTCCCATTTCCATGAGGATTGATTACTTTAGCATCTCTTAATTGTTCAAACGTGTAATCGAAAACCGCTCCAGTGAGTGATGTGATTTCGTTTAAGTAAAAGTAGTGAAAAACCACAGGGACATTGTCGGATGTAAGCCTGATATCCAATTCAATGGCATCCGCGCCAAGTTCGATGGCGCGTTCAAAGGCGGGAATTGTATTTTCTGGATACATGTCGTGAACACCGCGATGCGCTACGATTTCGAATGTTTTCATGTAATGTATTGTTTGCTTATAACAGCTGGTTTCGATACGTCTCGCGACGAGCATCGCGGGACTACTCAACCAGCGGGTTTTCTTATTTCATCGCCAACTTGCCCCTGAATCTCACATATGTTGCATAATCAATCTCCGTGCGCCGTTTGACGTACTCTTGAGTTTTCGTCGCTAGGCCTGCGCGGAGCGGGGCGGCGTCAGTGACGGTGATGTCGAAGGCGTCGGACCCAGCTCCACTTCCGAAAGAGACGACGAGAATCCGATCGCCAGGCTGGGCGATGTCGAGAGTCGCAGTGAGTCCGATCATGGACGCGCCCGCGTACGTATTCCCGATCACAGGGACGAGGAGCCCAGGTTCGATCTGATCCATCGAGAAGCCGAGACCCGATGCGACGCGTTGCGGAAATTTTGTGTTGGGCTGGTGGAAGATCGCCCACTTGTAATCTTTTGCGGTTGTGCCTGAGGCTTCCATCAGATGCGTGGCGGCTTCGGTGACGTGTTTGAAGTAGGCGGGTTCGCCCGTGAAGCGCATGCCGTGTTCGGGGTACTTCGCGTCGGAGCGCCGCCAGAAATCGGGCGTGTCGGTGACGTACGAATACGAGGCGTTGATGACCGCCAGCGATTCTTCGGCGGGACCGACGATGTACGCGCCGCCGCCCGCGCCTGCGGTGTACTCGAGCGCGTCGCCTGGCTTGCCTTGCGCGGTGTCCATGCCGATTGCCATCGCGTACTTGCCCATGCCCGAGCCGACCAAGCCCATCGCGGCGACGAGCGCTTCGGTGCCTGCCTTGCAGGCGAATTCCCAATCGGCGGCTTGCGTGTTCGGGACGGCGCCAATCGCCTCAGCGACCAAGGTGGAGGTTGGTTTCACTGCGTACGGATGCGACTCAGACCCGACCCAGACCGCGCGCAATTCGGTCGGGTCAATTTGGGCGCGTTTCATCGCGTTGCGCGCCGCTTCAATGGACATGGTGATGACGTCTTCATCCAGCCCAGGGACGGCTTTCTCTTTGATGGGGAGCCCGCCTTTGCCGCCCGTCCATACGCGCGCGACTTCCTTGGCAGGCAGACGATAACGCGGCACGTACGCGCCGTAGCCAATGATGCCAACGGGTTTGGCGGGTTTGAGGAGGGTGGGGGAGTGAGGGTGAGGGGTTGTCATGAAATTCCTTTTTCAAATTCAGTTTCACTTCAACGTCAATTAGGAAAATAGTAATTAAAGAAATTCATTAGGTCGGTTTTACTTTCTGGAAAATCATTAATAAAGAATTCTATAATGTCAGCCACCGCATCACGATGCTGTCCTTCAGTGAGGGCTAGTATCATGTTTTGCAATTTACCCTCGCATTGATACACAAGCGTTTCTTCGTAATCCACATAATCTATTGGTAGAACTTTTTCTCCTCGGATTTTAGGAAGAAGGAACAGATGGCGCCTTAGAGTAATAATCAAGCGCGTATCGTTATCGGTTACATGTTTGCCCGCATTTTTTATTACATCGCTTATTTCAAATCTCAATAATTCGGGGTGTTTTTCCGTGAATGGAAAAATCGCGGGCCCACCTAACCACATTAATTCCATTATTTGACTAATAGTTGATTCATCGTGATTGCCAAGAGCTTCTTTTTGTAGGCCACTAAGTAACTGCAACATGCCTAATCTCTCACAATACAGTAGCCCCATTTGGCGATATTCTTTCCAATCACGAGTAAGCTCGGCGGTTCCTTTTAGTTCCTTCAACGAATCATCCTTGAAAATATCAGGATATTCGTTTGAAAAATCTATAATGTTTTGAATATCACTCATTGCAAGTATTTCATCATGCATTCCAGCCAATTCTTTTCCTTCAGTGTGTGCAGGCGTTATTGATTGGGTCTCTGGACGAGCTGATCTGTAATTTCGCAACCTCTCTCTACATTTAGTATATCTATCTACCAAGTACATGTGTTGCTTTCGCTGATTAAAGTCTATCATAGCGGTAAGTAAGCTGTCGACATTTCCACCAACTAACTCAGGGGCAGTTATACGCACAAGGTTTTCTATCCTCATCAAAAACTCTGCATCGGATGAGATCTGTGCAAGTTGTTCTATGTAGGGGAATAAACTGAAAAAAGTGATACGTCCGTCAAAAACAGGATTGATTTTCTTGGGTGACATTTTGCACTCCTTTTGGTTATTCGATATTTTTCCGAATTGAATAAGCCAGCCTGAAACCGAATTTTGTATCCCATGCAACTTCTGGGCGCTCACTAATTCTAGCAAAAGTCGTGGCATATTCGCTATGATGAAGGAACGCTCCACCTCGCAATGTGCGAAGGCGCGAACCCTTTATATTCACGGTTCGCGAATCAAAGTGATTTAAGCACCACTCGTAGATATTTCCACTCATGTCTAATGCCCCACAGGGAGCCATGCCATCTGGATACATACCGACAGCAATGGCTCGATTTAATCCAGCTTCCCATGTATTGCATCTGTTATTAAAAAATTCTTTGCCCCAGGGATAGGTATTTGAGGGGTCGCCGCCGCTAGCAGCATGTTGCCATTCCCACTCAGTAGGAAGACGAATTTCAAATCCTTCCTCATCGACTTTGGGCAAGGCGTCTTTGGGCAATCGAAAACTTAACCATCGTGAGAAGGCAACACATTCATGCCATGAAACGTTATCTCGGGGGTTATTGATAAACTGACTACGCTGACTCTTTGGTGAATCGGGATGCTCGGCTAAATCTTTCCACCAGTCACTGCTATTATAGCCTAGAGGGTCATCAACAAATGCCTGAAATTGTAAATAAGTTATAGGGTACTTAGCGATAAAAAAGGGATTTACACTATGATCAGATTCAATTCCCTCATAAGTATTTAGATCTTTATCGATATGAACTTTTCCATGCGGTACTGAACACCAAACAATATCTGGCAACCCGTCAGGTCTTAAGCCAACACCAGGGCGCGTGTCCCCAATTACAGCTAAACGTTCGCCAACAGCCATTCTTCGTTGATGACTAATGTTGTCATCGCTTAATTCTTCTATAATGCGATTTTGTTCGGGTCGCAGGAATTCCTGCTCCGTTTCGCTTAAGGGAGGAGCCGCATTGCGAAATTTGAAGCGAAATATTCTCAGCCTTTCTTCAGGCCACAAATACGAAGAGTTACGATCGTTGTCTATCCAAAGCCGCGCAGCATGGCTGATTTGATTACGAAGCCTTATTAATTCATAGTCGGTTTCAATGTCAGTTATAAGTTTTCCTAAATTTAAACCTTTTTTAGAACCATCCCATTCAAGCCATTGATAAGAAGCAATGTTTTCAGGAATATCGTTTTCGGTTATCCCTGCTAGCAATATAGGAAAGATTCGCTTGCCAGCTTGCTTCGCAAATTCAAACTCCTTTTGGCAATATTCAGAGCTAAGGGAATTGTGACTAACGAGATAAATAAATGCTACCGATTCGGTAATAGCGTTCCGAATCTCTGAACGCCATATGGAGGATGCTGGCAAATCTTCTAAATCGATCCAAACATCTTTGCCAGCGTTCTCCAGTGATTCTTTGAAGTTGAGAGCTGAATTTTGGTCTCTTCGCGAATAACAGATAAATATATGTTCCATAAATAAACAATCCCCAGTCTTCAAGTCACCCATACTTATGTGGGCGATTTGAAGAATCTTACTCAATGCCTGCTATCTTTGCTAGGGCTTCTACATAAATTGTCATTTGTTCTCGAACTTGATTGAGTTCCCTGCGCAGTTCTTTTTCATGTTCCCAAGCACGTTCATGGTCGAGAGTAGTTCTGTCAGGAGGTTTTTGTTCTTCATGAGTTTTTAACAAAGGGTGCCACTTAACCAAGAAGGGACGTAAGCCTTTGTTGAGTACATCAATAGCGATTGCGCCAAAGGATTGCGGACCTTTGGCGATTTCTGGACCTGCTTCACGAAGGATTTGCCGTGTGATGCCAAAGACGTTGTAAAGAGATGTCAACGCTTCGCGTAAAATGCCTTTGCCCTCTTCCAATGGTTGTACGGCAATTCTGGTCGAGAGTTCAACATACAGAGACCACGCGGCTCTTTGCTGGGCTTCGTCATTTTCAAATTCGAGAGAGCCGAGATTGAAAGGAAGTCCAACGGTCAATTTGGTAGCTTTTACTTTTTTCTTAGCCATCTTTTACTCCTTGTGGTTGTAAGCCCACTCAATCCAATCAACGAATTTATCAGGTTGCCAATTTCCAACATGATTTTGAGGAATAGCAGCGGGAACTGGTCCATTTGTGTCTTTTAGGTGAATACCTAGAATCCCTTTGCCTTGTCGTTTGCTCTCTTCAATTTCCCACTTAACCCAGCTACTATTTGCTGTACGATTCCCAATCAATACAACAGTTACTGATGCTGGATTGATATATTCTTCCCGAATCACTTTTTTGACGTAATTTTCATCGGTGCTGTTTATACGGCGGTCTAGTTTGTGATTATAGAATTCAAGATTGTCAATAACATTACGCAAACCAAGAAAGCCGTTTACTTTTTCTGTGTCGTCATGGTCGAAGCTAATGAATATGCGTCTTTTAGGCATTTTTACTCCTTTCTGATTTGTTGCGACTCCGAAAATAGTATAGACCCAAATGGTACGAAAATCAACTTCGTTTCTGTTTTACACATACCAAAACTTTGACGTCAAGCCTGCCTGCGGTTGTCAACGGACTTTGTCACGGACTCACGGACAAAAACGGATTTGTTCACCTGTCTACGTGTTTCCTTGTGTACCTCACACATACCAAAACTTTGATGTCAAGCCTGCGTGCGCCCTCACCCTAACCCTCTCCCGCAGGGAGAGGGGATTCGTGGGTGGTTATTTCTGTGGACGATTGATGCGAACAACCTTTTGAGAAAGGTCGCCTTCCTCTTGAATGGCATCGTGGATTCGTTTTGCGAACGCCGAGAAATCAGGGTCGAAGGTGCAAGCCAAAATCCCCGAGTGAGGCTGATGTTTGTTGTGCAAGCGGATGAAATGTCGGCGATTCAACGTGAGCAGAATTCTTTGTTTATCATTCGCAAAAGCAAGCACATCTTCATCCGACATGGCTTGGTTTGCCTTGCCTGTTTCTTGAATAGTCAGAACATCATGCCCAAGTTCGCGTAATTCATTCACAACTGGCAGGGGAAAATTCTCGTTGGAATATAAACGCGCCATTATGCTTCCTCATTGGCTTTGATTTGGGAGTCAATTTCCTTTTTATGACTGCGTTCGTATGCCCACGCGTTGGCGAGATCTTCTGCGCGCAAGGTGGGATAGGAGAGAAGCAAATCCGCTTCGCTGGTTCCAAGTCGCCGCGCTTGAGCTAGCAACCAAACAGGAATCCGCGTACGGACAATACAAGGCTCGCCGCCCGCGATTTGTGGGTTGCTCTCGATTCCTGGAAAAGAATCTCCCAAGTCACGAGCCGCCCATTGAAGCAACTGGGCTTTTTCAGAACGGGAAAGTCCTTTGTAGAGTTTTTCAAGGCTTCGTGTGTGTTGCATATTCACAACCTTTCACATCATGCGTACATTATACATTCCAGACTTTGGCGTCAGACTTCCGAAGTCTCCGAGACTTCGGAAGTCTTGGCTACCATTTGCGAGGCGTATTTCCTTTTTCGATTTCATTTCTTGCCTTTGCAAGCGTCTTGAGCCACATGTCGAGAGTCTCAGATCCAATGCGGGCGGCTTGTTCGGCGACTTCTTCTATATCAACCTGATAATTGCTAAAGCCTCGCAGGCAGAAGTATAAAATGGCAAAAATGTCGTCGGGGTGTTTGTTTGACCTGCCTTCGTCCCATGCTTGTAATTTCCCAATAATGATGTCAGTAGGTTGCGCGACCCATGCATCAAAGGGTTTATCGTTTTCGTCTGTGAAGGTCTCGCGTATACGGCGGTCAAAGGCAGCCTGATAATCAGGTTCGCGTTTCAAGGGGACGAGGTCTGCTTTTATGCCTTCGCTTGAATCAATGATGTTGAACATAATCCCCATGTCAACGGAATTCTTTATCATTTCGGGGTCAGCATAATAACGTGGAAGAGGAAATTTTTGCGATAAGGCTTCATAATCTGTCTCACGTAAATCCACGATGATGTCAATGTCATGGGTGGCGCGAGTGATTCCATAAATCGTGCCGCCAAATGCGCCGACAATCATATAGGGCGCTCCGATATCATCCAATGCTTTTACGACACGGACGTACAGGTCAAGCATGTCCATATTTGCCGTCCATGAAAATCAGATAATCCAGAATTTTCATATTGATTTCAGCCAGGGAAAGATTCGGAAACTTTCTTTTGAATGCGGTCCGCAACCCCGCGCGTATCATGGCGCTGGCGCGCAGGGAGGGATAAAACCTTTTGCCAGGCGGCATTTTTGCGAGCAAATCCATCTGCTTGTGGTCAATGGGATTAAGCCCATCAACGATTTTGGAAATTTCTTCAGATGTGAGAATTCGTTTTTCAGTCATAACTACCTTTGAATATACCAAAAATCTGATTTCAATCCTGCCTTCCTAAAAACCTCAGCAACCTCTTCCATGCTTCGTCCATGATACTCCAGTGACAGGCGATTGTGATACCACAATTTGGAGAGTTCCCAAACTTGCTGGATGGTGAGAACTTCTCCGCGTTTGAGGTTGTTTCGTTTGCACCACTTGTCAATCCATTCTTCCGACTGGAAGAGAAGCATCGTTGTTCAGGTGAAAACGAGATCGTCGTACCAGTGAGAAAAAGAAAGTGGAAAGTGGACAAGTAGCTCGCTGTTGGTTACCTTGCCGTCTTTTACTTCCAGTTGAACAGTGTCATTACTCTCCGTGCAAACGGCTTCGATGATCGCGTCGGTGTGGAGCGCGGCGGGGATGCCGAGCATGTCCCAGGCGCAGTTGGCGTAGTAAGTTTTGCCGTTGGCGTGGACTTTGAAGTCCGTGGGGATGCCTGAGAATGGGTTTGCCATGCGGATGGTGAGAGCCTCCAAGTCAAGGAAGAAGGCGTGGCGGTTGTGGAGTTCTTTGTAGTAGTCAGTCGCTTCTTCTGCCGAGATGTTGAAGTGGGCGGCGGTGACGTCCACGCTTGGCGCGTGGGTCGTGTCCGCGAAGTGTTGATAGACGAAGTGGCGAGTCTGCCAAAGGATGGTGTCGTTCATTTTAGATTCCTGCAAATGCCAGCAATGCTCCGAGTGCGAAAATGAAGAGAAGATAGCCAATGAGAAAAACGATTCCCTTCATCCTCGTTGACGGGTTGCGTGAGCCGATCTGCCAGCCCGCGATCCCCGCAGGGATGGCGGAGACGGCAATGCTCACGAGTTTGATCGCGCCCGCAGGCAGGTTAATCCTTGACGCTGTTCCAAGCATGAGGACGGTCAGCCTACCGAACAGTTCCAAGTTCAACGCCAGCCTGTACAGGAAGATCGAGCTGTAATCCAAAAACTTGAGCGGTAAAAAGACAACCAGAAAAATAAAGATGCCGATCAATGCGCCAACCAGCGGACGTTGACTTTTCCAGAACGTACTTTCCTCTTTCTTCTTTCCGCTTTCCATCATCTACTTTCCACTTTCCATCGCCTTCAAAATTTCTTTCGCGCGATCCATCCTCACAATTCTCTCCTCCGCCATCCGACTCGCGACTCTCTCAATTAACTCTCCGCTCGCTCCCGCCGCGATGGCAACCTGACGAGCGTGCAGTGACATGTGTCCGCGCTGGATGCCTTCGGTGGCGAGAGCGCGTAACGCCGCCATGTTCTGCGCGAGTCCCACCGAGACGATGATCTCAGCCAGCTCGCCAGCAGATTTCACGTCCATCAACTTGATCGCGGCTTGCGCGGCAGGGTGAACCTTGGTCGCGCCGCCGACGATTCCCACCGCGAGCGGCATCTCCAGTTCGCCGACTAAATTTCCATCATCATCTTTCGACCAGATAGATAATGAAGTGTACTTGCTCGAGCGAGCGGCATACGCGTGCGCTCCTGCTTCTATGGCGCGCCAGTCGTTGCCTGTGGCGATCACAACGGGGTCAATCCCATTCATGATGCCTTTGTTATGTGTTGCGGCGCGATAAGGGTCTGCGGCGGCGAAGGCATACGCGGCGATGATGCCGTCTCGCACTTCTTCGCCCGTGTAGGACAAATTGGCAATTTGTCCTACAAACGCCAATTCTTTGACGGGGATCACGCACGTCGCTTTTGCCATGCGTTTATCCGACAGGTTCGAGAGAATCTTCAAATGCACCCGCCCGCCCGTAATTTCTTCGATTCTTGGCGCGAGACGCTCGCATGCCGTGTTGACCGCGTTCGCACCCATCGCATCGCGCACATCGTAGATCAAATGGATGACGAGAAATTTTCCGATGGGGGATTCTGCGATCCAGCGGACTTCCAAATCCCGCGCGCCTCCGCCTCTGGACTTGAGGCTGGATTCGGCCGCGTCAACGTACGTCAACAGTTCGGCTTTTCGTGTCAACACCTGCTCGGCGGCTGTGTTCACATCTTCGACATCCAACACCTGCAACTGACCGATCATCAGCGGTTCTGTGCTTGTAGCGGTGAATCCGCCGTTTGTGCGGGCAAGCTTTGCCATGAACGATGCGCCCGCAATGACCGACGGCTCTTCTATTACCATGGGAACGAGTACATCTCGTCCATTGACGGTGAAGTTAAGCGCGATGCCGAGGGGCAGGGAAAAGGTCCCAATCGCGTTTTCGACCATGTGCGAGGCGACGTCAAGGGCGAGAGGGTCGGTAAGCCGAATCAGCTCGCCCGGCGAAAGAGGCGAAGCGTCCGCTAGTGCGGCGCGGCGCTCGTCGAGAGTCAGATCATAGAAGCCGGGGATTCGTGAAGTCGTCATGATACGTTGAGATATTGTAGTCTGGTTGGCTCGCAAAATCTATCATGTTTATGAGATAATGCGGGCATGTTGCTTACCCGTGAACAGTTGCAGGAACGTTTGATCGCGTTGCATCAAGCCAGCCTTGAATTGGTGAAGGATGTTTCGCTGGAGCATTTATTGGAGCGGATCGCGGCGGTAGCCTGCGAACAGGCGGGGGCGCGTTATGCCGCTCTCGGTGTGTTGAATGGTGAGGGGAAACTTGTCCAATTTATTTCTGTCGGATTGACGGAAGAGCAGATCAGGCTTATCCCAAATGAGCCGCATGGCAATGGGCTGGTTGGGGAATTGATGAACAGGGAGGAGCCTTTGCGTGTGCCGGTCATTCGGGATCACCCGCGTTCGGTGGGGTTTCCTGAAAATCATCCAGAGATGACTTCGTTCTTGGGTGTTCCCATCCGCGCCGGCGACGTTCAATTGGGTCAACTCTATCTTACCGATAAGGTGGACACGCTGGAATTCACTTCGGACGACGAGAAGATCATTCAAATGCTGGCTACCTACGCGGCGGCGGCGATCCAAAATGCCCGTTTGGTGGAGCAGATGCGGGAACGCGACCTGTCTTTGACCCGCCGTAACGTGGATATGTCTCTGTTGAACGGCATCGCCACAACGCTGACATCGAGTTTGGAACTCAATGAGATATTAAACCAAACCCTTGCGCTGGTGATGAACTACATGAAAGTGGAAGCGGGCGAGATCTTCCTGTTGACGGAGGATCAGAACACTCTGCGCATGGTGCTGCATCGCGGGCAAGCCGCGGAGGCGTTTTGGATGCGCACTCAATTCCAAATCGGGGAGGGCTATATCGGCGCTGTTGCCCAGACCCATAAGCCAATGATCAGCGATCATCTTGAAGATGATGTTCTTTTTGTGCGCGAAGCCGTTGTACAGGCAGGATTCCATCAGATAATCTGTATTCCCCTGCTTGCCGGTGAGAATTTGATGGGGGTCATGAGCGTTGCTTCTCGCGCCAGCGAACCGATTGATAATCGGATCATTGAAATGATGGCGGCGGTCGGCAATTGGGCGGGTCTGGCGATAGAAAACGCGCGCCTGCATGCCGATGCCCGCCGCTTGGCGGTGTTGGAAGAGCGCGATCGCATCGGCATGGATCTGCATGATGGGGTCATTCAGTCCATTTATGGGCTGGGATTGTCGCTTGAAAACGCGCTTCTTTCATTAAGTGAAGATTCCATCGAAGCAAAGCAACGCGTTCAAGGCGCGATTGACGGTCTGAATCAAGTGATCCGCGACCTGCGGGCATATATTTTAGACTTGAAGCCGAGACAAATGGGCGAAGATGGGCTGGTTGGCGGCGTTCAACGGCTTGTTGCGGAGTTCAAAGCTCATACATTTACCGAAGTTCAACTTGCTTATGCTGAAAAAGGCTTGAAAAACATCCCTGAATCGCATTCTCTCGCCTTGTTTCACCTTTGTCAGGAGGCTTTGGCGAATGCGGCGAAACATGCAAAAGCAAAAAACGTGCATATTTCGCTATGGAGAACGAAAGATCGCGCGTTGATGGAGATCCGCGACGATGGAATCGGTTTCGATATGGAGAACACGAACATCAACATCGGCCATGGGCTTGCGAATATGGAGACGCGCGTGCGATCGGTGGGCGGTGATGTTGAAATTTCTTCGCACTTGAATGAGGGGACGACGATATTGGCATGGGTTCCGCGCCATGCAAGAGCATGAATCGGATGAATCGTTGAATCTTTAACATTGAATCTCAAAATCCTGAGTCTCATTCAGCGCATGTGAAAATGTTTTCAACATGCGTTCTTTAACAACTACCAGCATATCAGCATCGAAACTGGTCAAACGACCGACTCGACCCCATATATGGGGGTGTGGATAACTGCGCAGTGCGCACATGGCTGAAACGTTCGTTCTATGAAAGAGCGAATTATTATTGATTTACACCGGAACTCTTTAACGTTGAGCGACCTTAAAAAAACGAATGTTTTAAATAAACCGTAGGCTTTTCGTGTTGTACTTTTGAATAGTTATGCTAGAATGTGACCACGCTGAGATTTTGATGTGACGAACGAAGCGCATCTTGTAATCCCTTTCGATCTCTGAAACAAAACAAAATATCTTCAACAGTAGCCGCTGACGAAGCGGATAGATTTCACATTGGCAATCACGGTCGCTGAGGAGCAATCAATGAACGCAGAACAAGCATGGCAGTCCGTGCTCGGACAACTACAGATGGAAATGCCGCGCGCATCGTTCGACACATGGGTGCGCGACACCAAGCCTGTTTCCTACCATAATGGAAAGCTTACCATCGGTGTCCGCAATGCGTATGCGCGCGATTGGCTCGAGAATCGCCTCGCCAGCACGGTGAATCGCCTGCTGGGCGGGATTTTGAACGGAAGCGTGGCTGTCACCTTTGTTGTGCACGGCAATGAAAAAGAAACGGAGGCGGATGAACCGCATCTTGCCCCGGTGGAAACTGCTTCGGCTCCCGAGCAGAATCTGCGTAATTCGACTTTAAACTCCCGCTACGTCTTTGAAAACTTTGTAGTCGGCTCAGGAAACAGGCTGGCGCACGCCGCGTGTCTTGCCGTGGCTGAGAAACCCGCCCGCGCCTACAACCCGTTATTCCTGTATGGCGGTGTGGGACTCGGCAAGACGCACCTGCTTCACGCCATTGGGAACGCTTGTCACGCGCGCGGGCTGAGCGCGCTGTACGTTTCCTCCGAAGAATTCACCAACGATATGATCACCGCCATCCGCACGCACACCACGCAGGCGTTCCGCGAGAAGTATCGCTCGATCGATGTGCTTTTAATTGACGATATTCAATTCATTGCCGGTAAAGAATCGACACAGGAAGAATTTTTCCATACGTTCAATACCCTGCACGGGCAGGATAAACAGATCATCGTGTCTTCGGATCGCCCGCCGAAGTCGCTGGTGACTCTCGAAGAACGCCTCCGCTCGCGGTTCGAGTGGGGACTCACAGCCGACATCCAGCCTCCTGATCTGGAAACCCGTCTTGCCATCCTGCGTTCGAAGGCGGAACGGACAGGGCGGCAAGTGTCCGATGAAATTCTTGAGAGCATCGCGCGGCGCGTGCAATCGAACATCCGTGAGTTGGAAGGCGCGTTGAATCGCGTGATTGCGTTTGCCGATCTAAGCGGCACGTCATTAACTCCCAGCCTTGTTGAGATGGCATTGGTTGATCTGATGCCGCAGAAGAAGAATATACCGCCAGCCAAAGTTCTTGAAGCGGTGGCTGAGATGGAAGGCGTAAACGTGGACGACCTGCTTGGGCAAAAACGCTCAGCAAAAATAGCGATCCCGCGTCAATTGGCAATGTATATCTTGCGGCAGTACATCGAAATTTCTCTGCCTCAGGTCGGCGAAATACTCGGCGGACGGGATCACACCACGGTTATGTATGCGACGAAAAAGGTGGATGAGAACGAGAAACTTAGAAGCCGCGCTAGAAAAATATGGGATGCCGTCAATCAAGACCTGGTCAACTGACGGACTCAACCGAACATTGCGGAAATGCGCATTCGGAGGATGGGGAACTCCGAATGCGCATTTAAAAGGGTGGGGGAGGCAGAGGGTGAGAAGCCGAATCCCCGTCGAACTGAAGCGAGGAATTTCCAAACCCTGTGTTATAATCCCCGCCGCTCCCTAAAGATTTGGGAGCAACATCTTGCCTGGGACGGGCATTGAGCGTCCCTGAGCGGGTCAGTATTCCCGCTAAACTCATCCACGGCACGCTGGCGAAAGGGTGTCACGCGTTGGCATGTGGAATGTAAGGAGAAATATGGCAGTTATCCCTATGAAGTCTCTGCTTGAGAGCGGCGTCCATTTTGGGCACCGCACAAACAAGTGGGACCCGCGCATGAAACCGTATATTTTTACGGAGCGCAACGGCATTCACATCATCGACCTGCAACAGACTTCCAAGTTGTTGAGCCAGGCGTTCAATGTGATCCGCGATACGGTCGCCAATGGCGGCACGATTTTGTTTGTTGGCACGAAGCGGCAGGCGCAGGAAACCGTGGCGGCTGAAGCTGCGCGGTGTGGTATGCCCTACGTGACCGAACGTTGGATGGGCGGCGTTCTGACGAATTGGTCGACGATGCATGACCGTATCCAGGAATTTGAACGGCTCGAAAAAATGCGCGATAGCGGAGAGATTAACCGCCTGACGAAAAAGGAAGGGTTGTTGATCGAACGCGAGATTGTCCGTTTGACCACCCGCTTCTCCGGCATTCGCAACATGAAGCGCCGCCCCGATCTGCTCTTTATCGTCGATGTGGGACGCGAGGATTCGTCGGTCAGCGAAGCGAATTTGCTGGGCATTCCCATTGTGGCGATGGTGGACACGAACTGCAACCCGCAGAATGTGGATTATGTGATCCCCTCGAACGATGATGCGATCCGCGCCATAAAATTGCTTGTGGCAAAAGTTGCCGATGCGGTGCTCGAAGGTAAAGGTATGCGCAAGGACGATACGGCAGAAGCGATGTCTGCCGAGGAAACTAAAGCGAAAACAGAAAAGCCTTCTCGCCGCGCGCCCAAGGTTGTTGAGTCTGATGTGGAATTGGAAGACAATGCCCTGCTTGGGGAGGCAACTCTCGCCAAGATGAGCGCTTCACGCAAGCCTGCCACAGAGGAAGTCCCTGCGGCGGAAGTAAAAGCGGAAGTAAAAACGGAAGAAAAAACGGAAGGCGCTGAATAAGCGGACCTTGCAACACAAGGAATTAACGGATGGAAATTACAATTGATATGATCAAGGAATTACGCGCCGCTACCAGCGCCGGCATGATGGATTGCCGCAAGGCGCTCGAAGAAGCGGGCGGCGACTTTCAAAAAGCGGTGGATTGGCTGAGAGAAAAAGGCATGGCGACCGCCGCCAAACGCGCCGATCGCGAGGCTTCGCAAGGCGTGGTCGAGTTGTACTCGCACGGCGGCGGACGCGTGGGCGTAATGGTGGAAGTGAACTGCGAATCCGATTTTGTGGCGCGTTCCGATAAATTCCGCGAGTTGGCGCATGAACTTGCGTTGCAGATCGCCGCGTCTGCGCCGCGCTACCTGAAAGTGGAAGATATTCCTGCCGAAGTGTTCGACCATGAAGCGGAGATCGCCCGCGCGCGCGCAAAGGAAGAAGGCAAGCCTGAGAATATCCACGAAAAGATCGTGCAGGGACGACTCGAGAAATTCAAAGATGAGGTTGTGCTTTCGCGGCAAGCTTACATCCGCGATGAATCGATTACCGTGGAGAAGTTGATCTTGCAAACGATCGCCGCCATCGGTGAAAATGTGATCGTGCGACGCTTTCAGCGCTGGGAGTTGGGCGAGAGTTTGAACAATTAAAGTAAAATGACCAACCAGACGGTTGGTCATTTTTTTGAACCCTGCAAAGAGAGTTTCGCCACAGAGAAAGCGAGATTTTTCTCGAAGGTCTCTGTGATCTCTGCGACTGAAAAAAAAGAAATAAGGAGAACTATGAGCGGCATCAAATATAAACGGGTCCTACTCAAATTGAGCGGGGAGGCGCTTGGAGGCAAATCTGGTTTTGGTATTGATGTGGATGAGGCGGAAGCAATTGCCGTGCGTATCAAGGAGGTGCACGATATGGGGGTAGAGGTGGCCATTGTTATTGGCGCGGGCAACCTATGGCGCGGTAAGCAGGGATTAGAGCGCGGCATGGATCGCGCCACCGCCGATTACATGGGCATGCTCGCCACGGTGATGAACGCGATGGCGTTGATGGACGCCTTGGAGCGCGAAGGCGTGTATACGCGCGTCATGTCCGCGATCGAGATGCGCGCGATCGCCGAACCCTACATCCGCCGCCGAGCCATCCGTCACTTGGAGAAGAGGCGGGTGGTCATCTTCGGCGCGGGGACGGGAAATCCGTTCTTTTCCACAGATACTGCCGCGGCGTTGCGCGCCAACGAGATCGATGCGAATGTGGTGATCAAAGCTACCAAGGTGGATGGCGTCTACGATTCAGATCCGAAGAAAAATCCCGATGCGAAGAAGTTCGATAAACTCGGCTATATCGAAGTCATCAACCGCAGGCTGGAAGTGATGGACAGCACTGCCATCACCCTGTGCATGGAAAATAAACTGCCGATCCTGGTTGTCAATTTATGGGATAACCATGCCCTGCTTGCCGCGCTCAAAGGCGAGCCGGTGGGCACGATCGTCGGCGATTAAGTATTTGGTTTGCCGGCGTTCAGCGCATTCTGGTTTAATGCTCACATTGTCATGACTTACGCAGATCGAAAACCTTTTGCCGCGAATTTCACTAATTCACGCGAATTTTTAAAAAATTAGCGGAAATTCGCGTAATTCGCGGCTTGG